>NZ_KV830604.1:0-38682 GCF_001836805.1 Staphylococcus sp. HMSC062A01 | reverse complement strand
ATTGTTATTATCTTTTGACATTAATTCCACCTCCCTTATTATATATCTTTATATTCAAACACTCGTAATGGTTCAAATTGAATAACGTATTTACCATATCGAGTAGTTAAACCATGTTTTTGTTTATAATGTCCCAGTATCTCTACTATGTACTTTTCACTCAATTGAACATACTGAGCTAGTTCGTATAAGCTACTTACACCATAGTTATGCGCCTCCACAATAATACGTAGGGGAAGTGCTGCCTCGTACCCGTGACGTCTAGCGTAGTTTTCAAATTTGCGATTTATGTCTTTAGATTGATCTAAGATATTCCCATATGTAAGTTTGTGATGTGCTAGTTCTTCGTATAGCACTTCGGCTTTGCGTGTTTCGGATAGGTTGCGTTTGATTAGAATTAAATCACCTAACCATAATCCGTGTAAGTCATTAGGCATAACATCTGTTTCTCTGACTTCTATATAGTCATGCTCTATTAACATTTTTTCATATAACCCCATAAAAACACCCTTTATTTACGTTTACTTCTTATAAAATCAGCATAATCTAAAACTCGTTGCCATTCGTCATCAGTTAATTCACCTTCAAGGTGAGCTGCACGATGTTGTGGTTGTTCATGTTGTTGTTCACTTTTATCAAAACCAAGTAAATATTCTGTACTGATACTAAGTGCTTTTGCAAAATCTTCTGAACGATTTAATGGAAATTCTCTAGTTAAGTTTAAATAACGTGATACAGCAGATTTAGCAACTCCAACACGACGAGCCAATTCACTAAGTGACATATCTTGTTCTTTCATAGCTGATTTAATTATTGTGATTATTTCATCATTATTTCTCATTTTAAGTATCTCCTGAATAAATATTTTGTTCTTCCATGTGAACAATTAGATTATATCACCGTTCCCGAATGAATACAATATATAGGTAGAAAAAACTTTTTTGAATTTTTATAAGTAAAAAGTGTTGACTAACGGGAACGTTACATGTTAAGTTATATACAGTTCTCAAACGAGAACGAACGGAGGTGACAACATGGTACTCAATTTAAAAAGATTGAGAGCAGAAAGAATAGCTTGTGGAATAACGCAAGATGATATGGCGCACAAAATGGGGTGGAAAACAAGAACTCCATACGCTAAAAGAGAAAACGGCATTGTAGATATTGGAGCGAATGAGTTTATTAAAATGGCTAAAATATTAGGCTACGAAACAAATAATTTAGATATTTTTTTTACTCAAGACGTTCCCGAAAAAGAACGACAAACAACTTAAAGGAGGAAACGGAATGGAACTATTTAAATACGCAAAAATAGCACTCCTAATCGTCATCTTGGCGGAGGAGATTAGAAGTGCTAGGAAACACTTTTTAATATTTATAAATACAAAAAAGTGTCCAAGTTGTAAAGAAAGAACAATAAATAATGCAAATTATTGTCCTAATTGTAGATATAGATTTAACTAAAAAATGCTCTTTTTAACTGTATCACTAACTACATCAATAAGAAGATTCCTAGTGCTATCTTGAATATATTTCGCTGCACTGCTCATATATTTCTTATATTTTGCTTGAGCAAGAGGTGTATTGGGAGTATCAATTATTAAATCCGGCAATGCATTCTTGATAATTTCTTTATAATCATCTGAAAGTTGATCATCTAAAGAAACCAACTCTACGGCATTATTAATGATATTTTCTGTCCAAGGATATGGTTTTCCACAAGCATGACAATAATTAGGTCGGTTGTAATTAGTTATTGGAAATCCATTTGGAATATAGATAACGCCTTGGATAGGAGTAGTGCAATGTTGACATTCGGAAATATTAGTTTCTCCACAAACTTTGCAAAACTTAGAATAATTAGCTTCATCTTTAGATACAATATGTCCATTTAAACAAATAGTTGCATGTTTATAGAATGTTTTCACATAAGCACCCCCAATCTAACGCAGTAGCGATAACCAAATTATACACGAAAGGAGTATCTAAGATGACGCAAACTTTAAACGTAACTGTTCCAATACCGGACACACATGTTCTTGTTTCTAAAGATGAATATGAAGAGTTAATAAATTATTCATTAGATCCAGTTTGGGACTTAAAAGAATTGAAAAAGAAACTCAAAATGTCAGCTGACGACACGATTAAAGACAGATTATTATTCAATCCTAAATTCGAAAAGTTACTTAAACAACAAGGTATCGCACATTATCCAGATGAAAGTTTAAATCGTTGGAGATTCAACGCAAGAAAGATGAATAAATTCATCGAAGAACATTTCGAAGAAATTCATGGAAAGGGGAGATAAATATGAAATCACACGATAAAACAGTTCTAATCTCAGGCATGATGTTTAACGCAGTATTCTTCCTGCTCATGCTAGCAGAATTAGTGATAACTAAAGCAGCGGGAATTGGACTATTCACAGCATTAGCAACTTATGTATTTTTCGACCAATGTTACTACGCAAAAAAAGACTGATTGCTACTACCAATAGCAAACAGTCGGAGACTAATAAAATGAATTTCAACTCAATAATACAATGGGAGGATAAATCGTGCAAGAGGTAACACTATCTTTAAAAGAATATAACAACTTGCTTAAAGACAGTAGAGATTTAATGTTAATTAATTTGGAAAACAAACATCTAAAAAGACAACTTTCTACTGCTAATGAGCATATCGACGATTTAAACGACAATGTCAATTTATATATTAGCCTGTACCAAAGCGCAGACGCTAGGGCAGACAGAGCGAATAAACGATTGGGGGAGTACGTGAATGCAAGAACCAATATTAAATTGTGAAGTAGAATATCGCATCAAAGATAATTACTTTGGACGCTGGATCACTAATAAACCTACTGCTCAAGAATATGCTAATTACAATGCTTTAAGACGTAATGCTCGTAAATTCGATGGTTTGCAAGATATAGACATCGACTGGGATAAACACTTGATTGAAGTATCAACAATCGAAACAAAAGAAACACGTAAAGTATATAGTTTTGAAGATTTGGAGGAGGTAAACAATGACGTTTAATATATCGAGCGCTAAAGATATTACAACAGACAAATCAACGTATCTCATCTATGCGAAACCTGGTACAGGTAAGACACACACAATTAATTTCTTACCTGGCAAGACGCTTTATATCAATGTGGATAAGTCAGAAAGACCTTTAAAAGGCAATGAGAACATCGACATTTTAGAATTCAACACTCACGATGCATGGGAAGAGTGGGGCGAGTTGATAAAATGGTTTAACGATAACAAAGATATAGTTAATCAATACGACACGATTGTCATCGACAATATATCAGAGTTGTTCCGTTCAATGCTCGCTAATCTAGGACGTAATGGTAAAAACGAGCGTGTACCTGAAATGAGCCATTATCAACGTGTAGATTTCTTCACAATAGATAGTTTACGTTTCCTACAATCACTAGGAAAACGATTGGTATTTATTGCTTGGGAAACGAACTTTGAAAACTACACTCCAGCAGGTCAAAAAATTACTCAAGCAGTACCAGACATTCGTAAAACCATTCGTGATAACGTCGCAGGACTTTGCCAAGTGGTAGCTCGATTAGTATTTAATGAAAAATCAGGCAAACGTGGTTTTATCTTAAGTCCTAGTAACAATGTATTTGCTAAAAATCAGCTAGATAATAGAGAACATTGCTTACAAGAAGATTTATTTAAAGTGGGTGATGTGGATGGCGGAGTTTAAACTCTACGACTATCAAGAAAATCTCGTTGACCAAGCAAGACATATATTGCTTAAAAAATCTGGTGTACTAATTCAAAGTCCTCCAGGAAGTGGTAAATCGGTCATGATTGCAGAAGTTGTAAAAAACGCTGTGAACAAAGGTAGTCACATTCTGTTTATTGTTCATCGTAAAGAATTGAGTTATCAAATCGAGAATACTTTAAAAAAACATGGTGTCGATTTGTCGCATGTCAATATCCTTTCGGAAAAACGTGCTAAAAACATAATGCATAAACTGACACCTCCTAAAATCATTGTCACTGACGAAACACATCACAGTAGAGCAAAAACGTACAAAGATATTTACGATTATTTTCCTAACGCTTTAAGAGTTGGTTTTACCGCAACTCCCTGGCGTGCCAATGGCAAAGGTTTCACAGATATATATGATGAAATGGTAAAAGGTCCAACAGTAGAGTGGTTAATAAAAAATAACAAACTTGCAGACTACGAATATAAAAGTGTGGTGCTTGCGGACGAAAGTAAGTTAAAGAAATCTAGAACGGGCGACTACACAAAGAAGTCAATGGATAATGCCATACCTAAGGCAATATACGGCAATATCGTTGAGAATTATAAAAAGTTTGCTAACGGTCAAAAAACTATACTTTATGCCCACAGTGTTGAGACAAGTAAAGATATTGCAGAACAATTTAGAAATGCGGGTATTAACGCAGAACATGCAGACGCTAAAACAAGTGCCAACGAGCGTGACAGAATTATGTCCGATTTTAAAAACGGCACTATAAAAGTTTTATGTAATGTTGATTTGATTTCAGAAGGCTTTGATGTTCCAGATTGCACATGCGTTATTTTATCAAGACCAACTGATTCGCTTGTTTTATTCATGCAGCAAGCAATGAGATCAATGCGTTATCAACCTAATAAGAAAGCTTTAATTATTGATCATGTTGGTAACTACGCAAGGCATGGTTTGCCTGATACACCACATGATTGGAATAAGTATTTTAAAGGCTACAAAAAGAAGCGTAAGAAAAAAGAAAACGACGCACCGAAGTTAACCGAGTGTTCTGAATGTTTTACTGTTTACGCTTCTGAATTAGATGAATGTCCTAATTGTGGTCATAAAAATGAAACAGAAGAAAAGAAAGGTTTAGAACATAAACAAGCAGAACTTACAGATATCAAACCTTTTAAAGTTGATTACACAATTAAACGATACAGCAAAGATTTAAAAGATAAAAAAGATTTAGAAACGTTAGAGGACTACTACCTCTATACAAAAGCGAATAACTATAAAGAATCATGGATTAAATTTAATCATCCATATTACAAACAAGCACCATTTCCAGTCTTATATGCAGACTTAAAACCAATCAAACAAAAATACAATTATTAAAGGAGATTTATTATTATGACATTATTTACTACAGATTATTCAAATTTAGAAAGCAACGACTTTTCACCACTACCAGAAGGAGAATACGAAGTTGTTATCAAGAGTGCAACAGAAAGAGCAACGAAGAATGGAAAAGAAGAAACACAACTGCAACTTGTTGTAAGAAATGATTTAAAGAAAACATCAGAACATCAAGCTAAATATGCAAATAGAGTGATTTTCGTTGATGAATGGAAACGCACAATCGATGGTCAATATAAATATAAAATGGATAATTTCATGCACTATTTAAACGGTGTAGGTGTGCCAGAGGGTACTGCAATTGAAAGTATCGAACAGTTACTTGAAATGTTCAGAGGTAAGCCAGTAAGAGTGTTTGTGAAACAAGAAGAAAATGAATACAAAGGCGAAAAACAAATCGTCAATCGTGTTGCACCATGGAATTTTAAACGTACTAAATTCCCACAAGTGAATCATGAATGGAAATCAGATGACGATAAACCAAGTAGCAATAATGCATTTGCGGGTGGTGCAGAAATTGATGATGACGACTTACCTTTCTAATATTCCAGATGAATTAAAACGACTTAATAACTGGTGTGTGTGGAAGTTTGAAAAGCGTAATGGTAAACGTACAAAAATACCTTTTAATGCCGAAACTGGTGAGTTCGCTAAATCAAATGATAAAAGCACATGGTCTAGTTATGAAACAGCAGTTAATGCCGAAGGTGTCGACGGTATAGGGTTCTTTTTTGAACCCCCATACCTTGGCATTGATATTGATGATATTGATGATGATCTTCATAGATTTAAACAAGGCGATAAATTAGACAATATTGTTAGCGAATTTAACGAAGCTTTCAAAAGTTATACAGAAGTCAGTCCAAGTGGTAACGGCTTGCACATTATTGTAAAAGGCAAGATACCCGGCACTCGTCGCCGTAAAGGCAATATTGAAATGTACGATAGCGGTCGTTTTTTTACCATGACAGGTAAGTCCATCGGTAAATATAAAGATGTAACGGAAGTATCAAAGCAAGTATTCAAAACAATCTATGATAAGTATTTACCAGATAACACAGTACAGTATCCAACTACAAACAATTATCAACAAAATATCCACAATTTATCAGAAATCGATGTTATCAATGAAATCTACAAATCAAAGCAAGCTAAATTATTTGATGACTTAATGAAAGGTAACTACGAGCCTTATTACACCTCTCACTCGGAAGCAGACATGGCACTTGCAAATATATTAGCTTTCTGGTGTGCCAAAGATTACTCGCAAATGGATAGTATTTTTAGACAGTCAAATCTATACCGTGATAAGTGGGATGAAAAACGAAAGAACTCCACATACGGGGAACAAACTTTATTCAAAGCAATTAATGAAGCTAACAATATTTATACTCCTAAGCAGCAAACAGATGACAACCCACTTAGATATGCATTAAGTAAATTATTTGATAATCAAGAAGAATCAAAAGAATATCCAATTCGAAGTTATGACGATACAGGTAATGCAGACCGATTTATAGATAGATATGGTCATTTATATAAACACAGTTATATAACTAATAAATTCTATATTTATGACGGTCAAAAATGGAAAGTTGATGATAGAGGAGTAATCAGAAAACTTATAGATGAAATGATTGAAAGTATCAAAAACGAAAAAGTACTTCATAGTGAAGATGTTACCGAAGAAGAAGCTAGAGAAGCTTTTCAAAAATACTACAAAAAAACTAGAGGTACACAGTCCAAGAAAAATATCATGAACGAATTAATGCACAGAAAAACAGTTACACCTGATGAATTTGATAAAGACGACATGCTTTTAAATGTTGCAAATGGCTATATCGATTTAACAAGTAGAGAACTTTATAAGCACGATATTAATCGAATGTTTTCTCAAATTGCTAATACAGACTATAGCGAAAAAATGCAACCTGCTGTATGGCTAGACTTTTTAAACGACATTTTTGCAGGGGATAAAGCAGTAATTCGATACATTCAAAAAGCATTAGGTTACTCATTAACTGGAAGTACAAGAGAGCAAGTAATGTTCATCCTATTTGGTAAAGGCCGAAATGGTAAAAGTATTTTTGTTGAAACGATTGCAGAAATACTAGGTGATTATTCGAACAACATGCAAGCAAAATCATTAATGGTAAAGAAAAATGACAATGTAAACACAGATATTGCTCGTTTGAGTAAAGCAAGATTTGTCACAAGTTCTGAACCTAATGAAGGTTTTAGATTTGATGAAGGTTTAATCAAACAAATTACCGGTGGCGATAAAGTAACAGCACGTTTCTTATATGCCGAAGAATTTGAATATACACCAAAATTTAAAATATGGGTGTCTACTAACCACAAGCCGATTATTAGAGGGACAGATGACGGTATTTGGAGAAGATTAGTATTAATTCCATTTGATGTGCAAATACCTGAAGAAAAAGTTGATAAAGATCTCAAGTATAAATTACTAAGAGAAGCACCTGCAATATTAAATTGGATGGCAGAAGGTGCGTATATGTGGATGAGAGAAGGGCTAGAGTTACCAGAGAAGTTAAAAGATGCTGGTCAAATCTATCGTACTGAAATGGATGTTGTTGAACAGTTTATTCAAGAAAAGTGCAAGAGAGCAAAAGATGTTAGAGAAACAGGAAAAGCACTTTATGAAGAATATAAGAAATGGGCAGACGAAAACAACGAGTACAAAATGGATAAAAATAAATTCGGTAAGAAATTAAAAGAGAAATTCCGAAGTAAAAAAATGAATAACGGTGTTAATTATTTAGGCGTTGAACTAGTTGAGAAATATCCAGGTTTACGTGGATTAAATTAAAAAAGTGAACACCAAAGTGAATACCCAATTTTACACTTTTAGTCTTTAAAAGCTTATTATATAAACGTTTCTATTACCTATTTTATAAAAGTGAATACCTATGATTATAAAAGTCATATACAAAAATATAAAAGAATATATATGTATATATTTCTATAGAGAGATTTATTTAGGAGAGGTATTCACTTTTTATTCAAAATCATACAGCAGTAAGAGTTAGAGGCTATTTTAGGTATTCACTTTGGTATGCACTATTTGGAGTGATCAAGTGTCGGAACAAAAAATACAAAATGAAATAATCTTAGCAATCAATCAACGTGGTCATAGACTTTGGAGAGCCAATGCTGGAAAAGTACAGACAAAAGATAACAGGATAATCAAACTACTCCCTAAAGGCTTTCCCGATACATTCGGTTATCGTAAATCAGATGGAAAATTTATAGCAATCGAAGTAAAAACAGAAAATGGAAGATTACGACCTGAACAAGAGAAATTTAAAGCATTTGCAGAAACGCAAAACATTTTATATGGCGTAGCAAAAAGCGTAGAAGAAGCAATCGAAATTGTGGAAGGTGATGAAGAATGGCAAAACTAAAAGTTGATTTTGTAATCGAAGGTACAGCTTATATTGATGCTGAGAATGAAACAGAAAGCGAAGAAACTCGTGTAATGAACTTAGCGATGGATAACCCTGATGAGTTCGATAGACGATTAGATATTACTAAAGTCAAAAATGTCAGTTTAATTTCGGACGGATGGAAGTGATTGCATGAGAAAACGTAAAAAAAGTGCAACGCGCGTCAATATCAACGGCAGTCGTATTGCACTAATAGACGTGGCATATATATATAACGTACCACTAACTACCTTACGTGGCAGATATAACAGAGGTTTACGTGGTCCAGAATTAATTTATGGCAAAGGAGTGTATGAGTATCGTGACTAATAACGAAGAACAGCGATTAAGTAATAAAGAGCAGTACGGTAGATTATCAGAAAGAGAATACCAACAGCTTATGTATATCAGAGCAGAACACGAAAGAGCGTTGAAACGTAAACGACGTAATGAGCGTATCGCAAGAGCAAGACGTTCGGAAGAACTAGTAGCCAAGCACAGAGTAAGTAGCAAGTGGTTCAGATACTTAGCAGAGAACGATATATTTCCAAAGGTAAGGGGATAAGTAGATGGAGAACGTGAGAATAATAGATCTTAAAAAAGATGACATTGTGCAGTTCCAAGCATACTTTAAAAAAGTTAAAGCTATGCAAACAGCGATTGTTAATCGTGTGTATGCAGAAGAATTTATGTTAAAAACAATTTGGAAAGCAGAAGTGGAAAACCAAGCTGGCTTTAAATTTACACTTACTGACAATGACGATTTCGTGAAAGTAAACGAGCCTTTCACACGTAAGGTGGATATGCAGAAAGAACAAGATGTAGTAAACAAACCAAAGCATTACACTTACGGCGATATTGAGATTATAGATTTTATTGAACAGGTCACTAAAGATTATAAATCAGAATTAGCATTTAGTATCGGTAATGCAATCAAGTATATTGCTAGAGCCAATCATAAAAATGGCAAGGAAGATTTAGACAAAGCACGCTGGTATTTAAATCGTGCATTTGAGAAGTGGGAGGACCAACAATGATCTATTTAGGTGGCGACATGCTAAGTATAGGACAACAGATGCGTCGTGAGTGGGAGAAACAAGGGTTACAGCGATTAGGCTTTAAAGTGTACGCACCACATGACGATAAGGATATAAACGATAAAGCAAATGCTAATCAAGATAAATTAGCAGAACGTATTGTGTTCAATGACACGTTAGGCATGGAAACAAGCGATGTCATGATATTTGATTACTTACCACATGCACAAGGAACAATTTGCGAAATGGGGTACGCACAGCATCTTAAAAAGGCAAGTGAGAAAGACATTAAGATTTTCGTCCAATGTACTGACATTAGACAAGGCACAGGTCATATTTCGGATGAGCAGGACCGAGCAGAGTTCAGTATTAATCAGTATGTTTATGGCGTAATCATGGATGTTACAGACGGTAGAGGTATTCAAACGTTTGATGAGATATGCAAAGAGTTGGTGAACGCATGATAAATGACATATTAAAGATAAATGATAGTTATAAAGCACCACAGCGCATTATGGATATTCTGTATGGAGATATAGAAGAACGTAACAAGATATTTATGGAGTTTCTTGAAGGCTTTGATAAAGATGTCAACTATGACTGGTTTCATGAATACTTTCAAGATGAACATGCTAACCGTAAAAAACATAAGCAAGATTTTACACCACAATCTATCAGTAAGCTACTCGTGGAAATGGTAGCAGATAGTAAAGGCGATTATTATGAACCAGCAGCAGGAACAGGTGGCATTGTGATTGAGAAGTGGAACAAAGATAGAATGAAACACTCACCGTTTGATTATGAGCCTAGAATGTACTTCTACACAGCAGAGGAGTTAAGTGACCGAACTGTTCCATTCTTACTGTTTAACATGCTCATTCGTGGCATGAACGGACTTGTCGTTCAATGCGATGTGTTAAGTAGAGAAGCATACGGAGCATGGTTTATACAGAATGATAAAAACGATCATTTAGGTTTCAGCAGTTTAAATCGATTGCCTTATACAGAAGATATTGAGAAAGAATTAAATGTGAAATTTGTAGAACATAAATATCCAGATATTAAACAGACAGAAGGTGTCCCAGCGTGGCTAGTGGAATGATACTATCCGACACAATCAATCAACGCTATCGCTGCAACACACAAGGCAAGACACCTACACAAATACAACGTGAGTTACGTGGGTTAGGTGTCAAAGGCTTTGTGGTTAAGGTAGCAGGAAGTAGAGTGACGATGAAAGTTAGTGAGTGTGACATAAAAAGGAACAGGGAGTGTTTGAGATGATTAAATTCAGAGCATGGGATAAAGAAGATAATAAAATGGTACGATGGGAAAATTTAAGGCTTGTTAAAAATAATCGTGATAAAGATTTGAGAGTTGTTGATTTAACTTATGCTCCACCTAAATTTAAAAAAGCAAAACTTATGCAATCAACTGGCTTAAAAGATAAGAATGGTATTGAGATTTATGAGGGTGATATTGTCGAATTTAAATATCCATATGACAACCGTATAAAAACAAAAGGTACTATTGTTTGGAACAATAATAAAGCGTGTTTTGGAATAAATATGAAAGAAACTACTGAACGATATGAATTATATAGAATAACATCAGAAAATTATTTAACAGTGATTGGTGATGTACATCAAACTCCAGAGTTATTGGAGGACGAATAGGTGAACGCAGAAGCTAAGTTTGTATCTAGTGTAATGGACGCTAGGTTGAAGAAAGCAAGAAGAGAACGTGAGAGTTTCCGTAAACAACGTGATGAACTAATACAGGATATAGCTAAATTAAGAAAACAATTGGAGGATCAGAAGATGAATAACACATTAGATCAATTAGTAGAACAAGTACAACAATGGAGTATTGATAAAGATTTACACAATGGGAATTCAGATAGACAAGCACTTAAATTTTATGAAGAAGCTGGGGAAGTTGCAGCAGCATTATCTCGTGGGCAAATGGATGCGTTAAAAGACGGTATAGGCGACACAGTCGTTACATTAATTATCTTGGCGCAACAACATGATATGACGTTACAGGAGTGTTTACAGTATGCATATGACGAGATTAAAGGGAGAAAAGGAAAGACAATCAATGGGACATTCATCAAAGAAGCAGACCTCGAAGGATAAAGATATTCTAGAACGTGTAAAGGAAGTGCTGAGAAGATGAAGGATAATACTGAACAAATGCGAGAAGAAGCTAGAAAGTATTTTGACAGTAGTGATGAAGAAAAACAGAGAATGGAAGATGAATATATTGAACATTCAAAAGAATTTCACTCAAAACACAACATGATACCTCCAGATGAAGAAGTTCAGAGAAAAGCGTTTCGTGAAATCATGCAGGAAGTGAAAGAACAATTATTGTAGGAGGATGCTGAGTGTTTAAAAAATTAATCAAAACGGTTTACCTAATGAGTATGTTAGTAATTGGAATGTATTTAACGAAACAAGCAATTGTTATTTTAGAAAGTGAAGATGATATTGACGCACCTTCGGATTACGCTTTAGATGGCGATCAGGCAGATTTGAACGGAGTGAGTCGATGACTTGGTGGATAGTATTAATACCTATTGCATACCTAGTATGGATATGTATAAAGAGTAAGGGGGAACGTAAGTAATGTGGATAGCGCTAACCATTATATTCGGCATACTGCTACTCATAGCGATAGGTAACAACACAGTGTTACGTCAGGAGTTAGACGCACAGAGATATACGAATGTATACCTATTCACTAAGTACGTTAGGGATTGCGACATAGAAGATGTGGAGCTTGAAATTCAAAGAGCGAAGAAACATTTTAAGTAATGGAGGTAATTATTTGTACACGCATGAGCAAATAAGGGATATGATATATAGTTATCATTGGCGTAAGAACATACTTATAGATGAGGGATATATTCAAGATAGTAACGGTATAGCACAGTATGGTATTGAAGCAGATATGCCAAAGCCACAAGGTAAGACAACAGATAAGGTGCAAGCGATTGCTACTCGTAATTATGTGTTATCGAGAATACATGATGAACATATAGAGTTTGTATCATTTATAGATAAGTATGAACATAATATTAATAATGATATGAACTTGAATATTCTTTATCTATTTAAGAAAGGAAAGAAACCTAAAGATGTTCGAGAGATAATGAGCATTGGAAGAACAAACTTAGATAGTCGAATTAATGAGATCGTAAACGTTTATGTAAAACAACAAGATAAGCACAATCAACAACTTCAACAAGATAAGCAACATCAACATTAATTTTGTATATGAATAAATAAAACTTATAATTGAATTGTGATAATAATATCTAACAATCAGAAAGAACATTCAACTTCATTGTTGTTTGTTCTTTTCTTTTTGTCTTGAAAGAAGTGAAATCATTTGTCATTCATTCAACCAAAGATTAGACAAGGAAGAAAGACAATGACTGAGAGCGAGTACAAGGCACAAAGGGAACGTAATAGGCAACGTAATGCTAAGCAGTATAACGCACACACGAGATATGGTAAGGATAGCAAGTATATGGAGTTCTATCATTCAAAAGAGTGGAGAAACAAACGTAAACAAGTGTTATTACGAGATAAATATCTGTGTCAGTCATGCCTTAGAAAAGGTTACGTTAATCCAGTGAAAAAAGGAAAACGTTTTTACGTTCATCACATTATCGAATTAAAAGATGATTGGGAAAAACGATTAGATATAAACAACTTGGAAACGGTATGCGCCGAGTGCCATTTAGAGAGCCATAGAGGGCAAAGACGGAAACGATGAACAGTGTATCGAAAATTTAAGGGAGGGCTTGATATACCCCCTGTCTGATACACGTAGGGCGTAATCGCTCGATAACTTTTTTGTACCCAAATTCTAGAAACTAAAAATCTAAAATCGCTATTTGGAGGTGAGAACATGGCTAGACCACGTAAATTGAACGCTGCAAAAACAGGAAATCACAATAAAGAAGAATTAGAATATCAAGAACTTAAAGAAAATGGTTTATCTCAATTTAATAAGATTGATGTAAAGAGTGTTCCGACTGATTTAACTAAAGAAGGTAAAAAAGAGTGGAAACGTATCATTCCTTTACTCGAACAATTACCTATCGCAGAACTTGATTATGATCGTATTAAACGTTACTGCCAATTAGTATCACTTACAGATGAAGCGTATCGCCATATTATGCAACATGGCACAGTGAATGAA
Organism: Staphylococcus sp. HMSC062A01; assembly: GCF_001836805.1. Lineage (NCBI taxonomy): Bacteria > Bacillati > Bacillota > Bacilli > Caryophanales > Staphylococcaceae > Staphylococcus > Staphylococcus sp. HMSC062A01. Next base: position 24,829 of record NZ_KV830604.1, on the reverse strand, counting down.
GAAGGTACAAAACGAACGCCTCAATACTTTACTTACATGGATGGAATAAAAGAACTTAAATCAATCTGTGGGCAATTAGGAATGACGATTGACAGTCGAATGAAGTTAGTTGTTCCTACTCCTGATGAACAAAAAGAATCTATTTACGGTAAGTTTGGTGTTGATGACGATGACTAACGTAAAAATACCTAAAGCATATGAAGAATATTTAAATATCCCCGATGAGTACAAAGATGACGCTTATAAATATTGCGTTATGGTACTCTCGGGGGCTTTTGTTACTTGCAAAGATACGAGATTAGCTTGTATACGTCATTTAAAAGACATAAAACGTAGTATTGAAGATGATGAGTTTCCTTATGTATATAAACCTAAACGTGCAAAGAAAGTTATTCAATTTATCGAAGTGTTGCCAGATACAAAAGGTAAATTTAACAAACTCGCATTGTTTCAGAAGTTTATCGTATCAATGGTAAGAGGTTGGTTTACTGAAGAAGATGATTATCTAAGATTTAATAAAGCGTTTATCTCGATGGCTCGTAAAGGTGGAAAATCGCTCTTAGTAAGTGGTTTAACGCTCTACTCATTTTTGTTTGATAAAGAACCTGCTGAGGGTAGGCAAATTTTTTGTGCTGCAAATGATAAGAAACAAGCTAGTATCGTATTCAACATGGTAGCTAAGCAACTGATGTACTTCATTTCTCAAGTACCTGAACTAAAAAAAGACGTTAAAAAGGTTAGAGAACTACTACAACATACAAAAGATGGTTCATATGTTATGCCTCTCTCTCGTGATACAGGGGCAGTTGACGGTTTTGAGCCATTTTTAGCTGTTATAGATGAATATCATGCTGCAAAAACAAACGAAATGCTAGAACTTATCCAATCAGGTCAAGGTAACTTGATGCAAAGCTTAATCTTCATCATCTCAACTGCTGGTTTTAATTTAAATGCGCCAATGTATATGGATGAATGGCCTTATGCTAAAGAAATACTCGCTGACACATATCGAGATGAACAATATTTTGCAATAATATTCGAACAAGATAGCGAGGAAGAATGGCAAGATAAATCAATGTGGTCAAAAAGCAATCCACTTATCAATGAAAGTGATGATCTAAAAGAACAGATTGAAGATTTCTTGCAAAAACGAGTGGATGAAGCAGTTAAAAAAGGCACGATGTTCCGAGTGTTAGTTAAAAACTTTAATTATTGGATGCAATCGTCAGAAGAAAGTTATCTAGATTTTAACGACTGGAAGAAAAACGAAACTGATTTTGATATTAAAGGAACTAAAACATATATCGGATTAGATTTATCTCGTGCTGATGACTTAACAGCAGTTTCATTCATACATTTAGATGAAGTTAAGAAACAATATTTTGTGACAAGTCATTCATTTGTTGCTACTAAAGGTGGACTTCAAGCAAAAATCGAACGTGATCTAATAGATTACAGACAAATGGCACAGCATGGTTATTGTACAATCACCGACTTACAAAGTGGCATTATCAACAGTAATCAAGTATTAGATTACATTGAAAAATACATCTTAACTAACAACTTAGATGTTCAAGCTATTTGTTATGATCCACATGCTATTCATGGTTTTATTGCAGAAATTGAAAAACGAAACTGGCGTTATGAATTGATTGAAATTCGTCAGGGTGCTATGACGTTATCTAATCCAGTCATTGATTTTAGATTAAAAGTTATAGACGAACAAATTAAACATCATAAAAATCCACTACTCGATATCGCAGTAAAAAATGCAGTAGCTAAGAATGTGAATGATAGTGTCATGATTGAGAAAAAACTTAATCGTGAAAAGATTGATCCATTAATGAGTACGATATTTGCATATGTTATAGCGAGTGAGCATGAATGGGACAAAAAACGAGCATTGCCAGTATTTATATAAGGAGGTGGCACGTATGGAAATAGCAAAGAATATTATTATCTTACTATTAACTTTAATTGGCATTATCTTAATTGGATATGGTGCATATTTAGCGTGGAAGCCGTTAGGTTTTATTGTTGCTGGGCTACTTGTAACAGGCTTTGCATTAACACTTGACCAACCTTTTAAGAGAGGAGGTGGAAATAGTTAATGGGCGTATTTAATTTTAATGGTTTCAGACGTAGTAATGAAGTTTCGATTGATAGAAGTACACTAAGGATGATTACAGAAGCAAACGGTTTAGGTGGCATTACATGGAACGGGATTAGTTCTCTAAGAAACAGTGATGTATTTACTGCCATTGACATTATCTCTAAAGACATAGCTAGTACGAGCATTCAATTCAATGATACAGATAGTTATTTAGATGATGATAAGAAAATACTTAAACTACTTAATAGACGACCTAATCCTTATCTTGATGCATGGCATTTCAAGTACATTATTGTGGCTAACATGCTTTTAAATGGTAACTCATACGTTGAAATTGTAAGAGATGATAAAGGACAACCAATAGAACTTTACCACATGCAAAATAGCGCAGTATCTATTGAACAAATAGACGATAAAATTAAGTATAACTATATTGATGAACGTGACGGTCATGTCCGTTTTGATACAGATGATGTACTTCATTTTAGAATGTTCTCGATGGACGGATTTAACGGTTATAGTCCTTTATTTGCTCTAGCTAATGAAATAGGCATTTCAATGGGAAGTAAGAAATTTTTAGATGAGTTCTTTAAAAATGGCGGTACTTCTACTGCAATACTTAAATATGAAGATGGTCGTTATTCTGATGAAGAATTAGCTATAATCAGACAAAACTTTGAAAACAGTCAATTAAAGAATAATAACGGTTTAGTAATGCTAGACGATACAATGACTTTTGACAGATTGAAAGTACCAACCGAAGTGTTGAACTTTTTAAATAGCTATAAATTTAGTACCCAGCAGGTTGCTAAAGCATTTGGTTTGCCTTTATCGAAACTAGGCATTGAAACTGTGAATACTTCTTTAAAAGACAGTGGTATTGAATATTACAGAAGTACGTTATATCCAATTTTCTCAATGATGAATGCAGAAATTGAAGAAAAATTATTTGCTCAAGCGCCATATGAAGTAACACTCGATTATGACGTAGCACGTTTGATTGATAGTGATCCAGAAGTAAAACTTGAACGTGTTACGCAGTTATTTACTAAGAAAATTATTACGTTAGATGAAGCTAGAGCGCAATTTGGATTTAAACCAGTAGAAAATGGCAGTGAGCCACTCGCAGATTTAAATACTATATTCTTAAAAGATTTATCAGCTTATCAAGATAGTAAAGTTCAGAAGAATATAGATAGCCTCAATAAAGGAGGTGATGAACTGGGTGGCATACAGTCAGATTGAAACAACTACTGATGAAGAAATGGTAGTAGAAGGTTACGCAATTATTTTCGACACATTAAGCGATGACTTAGGAGGGTTTAAAGAAATTATAAGTCCGACTGCACTAAGTCAGGTAGATGTAACAGACGTTAAGTGTTTAATCAATCACGATTATAATCAAATTGTTGGTCGTACATTAGCAAATACGTTAGAACTAACTGTTGACGACAAAGGTCTTTATTTCAAGTGTTTCTTACCAAATACAAGCTATGCAAGAGATATTTATGAAAATATCAAAGCAGGCAATGTAAACCAATGCAGCTTTTTTTATACACTCCCTATTAACGACGATACTGCAAGAACATGGTCAAAGATTAACGGTGAATATGTACAAACGATTAACACGATTGATGAATTACTAGAAGTGAGTATTGTTACTCTACCAGCGTATCGAGATACATCTGTTGTTGTAGGACAACGCGCTAAAGGTCTCGACAAATTTAAAGAGTTAGAAAAGTATAAATTAGAATTCGACTTAGAAAGCTTACGTGTAGACACGTAGGCTGTTTTTTTGCCGAATTTTAATAAATAAATTAAAGGAGTGAAACTAATGGCTACATTAGACGAACAAGCTAAGTCAATTAATGATTTAATTGATCAAGCACAAAAAGCAGTCGCAGATGGAGATGTAGAAACTGCTAGAAAGTTAAAAGAAGAAATTGAACAAGCTAAAGCAACTTACAATGAACAAAAAGAAATTGCTGACGCTGTTCAATCAGAAGAAAAAATCTCAAGTAATTCCGACAAACCAGCATCTACTGAGAAAACAGAAACAGAAGTGAAAAATGACAAACCTGATGCAGAAAGTAAAGATGTAGAAGTAAAAGAGAAGAAAGAACAACCAGAAAAGGTTGAAGTTAAAGAGGAAGTTGAAAATCCAACCGATGAAGAATTAGAAGATAAAAAGAAACTAGGAGGCAAACGCTCAATGACAAGACAGATTATTGAAAATAAACAAAGCAAGTTATCTGACGAAGCGCAAGGCTTTGTAGATTACATTAAATCAAAAGGGACTAAACGTGACAACGTTAAATCAGTCGATGCACAACCTTTAATTCCAGAAGATATTAAGTATGTGCCAGAAGAATTGCCTGAAACGGTAGTTGACCTTAAAAAATTCGTAAATGTTCAACCAGTTACAACTGCTGCCGGCTCTCATCCAATTTTAAATCCTGCACAAGAAACAATGATTGCAGTTGAAGAATTAGAGAAAAACCCAGAACTAGCTAAACCTAAATTCACAGACATTGATTACAAAATTAAAACATATCGTGGTCAAATTCCAGTTTCTCAAGAAAGTTTAGACGATAGTGAAGCAAATCTTGCTCAAATCATTGCTAAAAACAATGCACGTCAAGCTTTGAATACAACTAACCAACAAATTGCAGATGTAATGAAAACATTTGAGGCAGTTAATACTGCTAACTTAGATGATATTAAAGCAATCATCAATGTAGATATTGATCCAGCTTATAATCTTTCATTAGTTGTGTCTCAATCGTTCTATCAAGCGTTAGATACACTTAAAGACAAAAATGGTCAGTATTTATTAAAACAAGATATCACTAGCAAATCAGGTACAACTTTATTTGGTCGTCCAGTATTCATCGTTAAAGATGAAATTTTAGGTGCTAAGGGCGATAAAAAAGCGTTTATCGGCGATTTAAACTACGCAATCTTCTTTGCAGACCGTAAACAAGCTACTGTTAAATGGGTAGAAAATGAAATTTATGGTCAAGTTTTAGCAACTTACATGCGCTTTGACGTTGTAAAAGGTGTAGAAGAAGCAGGCCGTTTCTTAACTTACACAGGTACAGCTGGAGACTTAGGCACTGGCTCACCTGAAGCATAAAAGGAGGCTAAATAATGGCTAAATTCAAAGTGTTAAAACCTTATAAAGATTTAGAGTTAGAAAAAAAACTAATCAAAAATGAAAAAGTTGAGATGACTGTCAAACGTTCAGAAGAAATTGAGAAAACTTTATCAGATAAAGGCTATGAAGGACCTTTCTTAGAACGTATTGATAATAAAGATAAAAAGTAGGTGATTAAATGCTTACTTTGGAACTTGAAGAAGTTAAAAATCGTTTAAGAGTTGACCATGATTTTGATGATGATGAAATTCTAGGGTTGATACAAGCGTCTGAACAAGAAATACAGGGCGCTGTAAGTGGTTATGGCAAAGCAAACGCCTTTTATAAAGGTAATGCACTTTACAACTTAGCTGTAATTAACCAAGTTGGCCACCACTATGAGAATAGATCAACTACAAGTCAATTCGCTAAGCACAATGTAGCACCTTCATCACTAGCACTTATTCAAAGTTTGAGAGGAGCGTATGCTTTATGGAAATCGGAAGGCTCAAACATCGAATAAAGGTTTATGACGAAACTGAAACAGTCAATGATGAAGGTATCTATGTAACAGATAAGAAGCTGATTGCCACTCCTTATTGCGAAGTGTCAAAAACCACAATAAAAGAATTTAGAGAAATGGGCCTAGAGGCAAGAAAAGGAACAATCGACTTTATTATCCGTTATAGACAAAAGGCTGATATACAGTCAGATATGATAGTTGAATTCAAAGGGAAAGAATACAAGATTAAATATATCGAAACAGACTTACAAGATTTAGAGCGTCAAATGTTGAAATGTGAGGTGGTAGAGTAATGACTAAACAACGTTACGACAGTGATAAGGATATATCAGATAAAATCAGAAAATTAGTTATCAATAGTGAAAAGCAATCAAAACAGGCAGTAACAAAGGCTGCAAAACTCTATAAAGCTAACATTGAGGCTAATACGCCAGTACACAAGCGACAAACTCATTCGACACATGCAGTAGAGGTATTAAAAATCTCTAATTTCAGTCGTGATGAACTTAATCCAACTAAAACAGTTGGTTTTGATAAAGGTCGTAAACGTAAAGATGCTGGTTGGTATATCCACTTTCCTGATGTCGGTACTCGTCCCTCCACACGTTCTATGGGACAGCCACCACAACACTTTATGCGACGTTCATTAGAAATGAGTAAAGCACCAATTCTTGCGATATATAAAGAAGCAGTAAGGAATATGGTTGATATTGACTAGACATCCTATTGTACGTGTATATTCATGGCTAAAAAGCGATAAAGAGTTAGAGAGATTACTCAATTCTAGTAAGCAACCTAAAATATTTAATTTTGAAATTCCTGAAAACTATCAAAAAGCAGAATACACACCTTTAGTAAGAATTACAGAGATATTATTACAAAACACAATATATAGAGATGGCGATAGTGAATACTATCGTTTTTTATTTGCCATTGAGACGTTTGGTAACGACATCAACACAACTTATACAGTAAGCGAACATGTGAATGACATTATCAAACAGTACGATGGCAGAGTGATAAGCCGAGACCTTTCAAAATATAAGGAACTCGGTCTTTTTAATCAAATGAATGAATACGAAATAATTTTACCAGTAAAGGAGTAATTAATAATGGCAGATAAAAAAGTGGCAATTACATGTGAAGGTTTCAAAGCACGTCGTCAAGAAGGTAACGGTTATGAAGCAGGACCTTTAACAGACATTCCAGGTTTACAAGAAATCGGAATGGAATTAGAACAAGGTAACGAACCAGTACATGCAGATGGAGTTAAAAAATTAAACTTATTCAGTGGTATTACTGGCGCAACAGTTACAGCAAATTTAATGGAATTAAATAAAGAAGAACGTGAACAGTTCTTAGGAGTAAAAGTTGAAAAAGGTATGGAATTATATACTTCCGACTTAGTACCACCGTATGTATCAGTTTCATGGAGATACCGCTGTAATGATGGAACATTCATCTATTATGGGTTAACTCGTGGTAATTTCAATATTCCAAACACAAACGCTTCTACTATGGAAGATAGTCCAGAACAACAAGACCAAGTAGAAATGGAAGGTTCATTTGTACAACGCGATAAAGATAAATTGGTATATGCACGTATTCATAGTGCAGATCCAGATTTCAACGAAGAAGATTTCTATAAAGCAATTCATGGTGACGATGCAGTGACGACTGCTGACAATACACCAGCTGCATAAATGATTTAAGGCGACTGTAATAGGTCGCCTATTTTTGTATACAAAAATAACTGATAAGGGAGCAATACTAAATGGCTAAAGTAATTTTAAAAATTGACGGTAAAAACAAAACATTTGTTAAAGATAAATTGAATTTAGGTGCAGTTAAAGCACAAGCAGAGTTCGAGCAAAAATTACAAACAGGTTTTAGTACAATCGGCGAGTTGCAAAACTTATACCGTAAACATCGTTCAATCTTAAACAAAATTGAAAAAGTAGAGAATAAATTAGCAGATGTAGAGACGGATGAAGAAGCAGAAAAATTATATCAAGAACTAGACGAGCTAGAAGCAACAGATGAGTATAAAGAGTTCTTAAATAAATCAGAAGAACTAAACGAGCAAATCAAAGAAGAAGGCGACGATGAAGATTTTGAAATTTATGACGAGTTCGCAAATTTATTAGTTAAAGTATTCGACAATCAATTCACGATTGATGAAGTGTTTGACGGTTTAGAAGTCGAAAACAGTTTGCCAGATACTTATAGCAAAATCTTCGCTAGTAATGACGCGGGAAAGCCAAAGAAAAAAGCGACTACAACAAAGACAAAACAGCAGACGAAATAGTTGAAGATATTTATTTAGTTTACCGTCATTTTATCGAGGATGCACAGTACAAACCACATGAAGTTGACGCAATTGTTATGGAAGATTTCGATAAATACTTCAATACGAAGAAACGTAAGCGTAAGGCTTCTAAAGTGGCTAAAGCAGGAGCATTAAGTCCTGAACAAATGATGGCATTAATTTAAAGATAAGGAGGTGGAATAATGGCAGATTTTAACTTAGGTGCAGAGGTTTCAATGGATGTCGATCCCATAAAAGCCTCCACAAGAACATTAGAACGAGAACTAAAGAACATCAATAAATCTTTACGCTCTCAACGTTCAGAATTTAAGAAAAATGAGTTAAGCGCTGAACAATTAGCAAACAGAGAAAAAGATTTAGGTAAAGCAATCACAGCACAAGAAGGTTTGCTTAAAAAACGACAAGATAGCTTGGAAGATGTTAGAGCTGAAATAAGTAAATCTAATGTAGTAACGGAAGAACAAAAAAGGAAGCTTAATAGTGCATCAAGAGCAGTACAACAAGCAGAAAATCAACTTTCGACTTATAATCGTGAATTAAAAGAAACAGAATTAGCTTACAAACAGTTTAACCGTTCTAGTGACCAAGTAAAGAATAGCTTAGGTGAACTTAAAAACAGAGCAAAACTTAGTGAAATTGCTTTTAAACAAGGTACACGTTCAGTTGATAACTACAAAGATCACTTAACTGAAATGAACTACACTATCACTAAATCGAAAGCTAACATCAACTTACTCAAACAAAATTTAAGAGAAGTGTCCTTAGCACATGGTTCTACAAGTAGACAAGCCGACAAATTACGTAACGATATTTTAAAAGAAAGTATCGCCATGCAAATTGCACAAGGCCGAGCAGATGAACTTTCAGATGAATTAGATGAAGTTGCTAGGTCACAACGAAAAGTAGCATTAGCTGCTACCTTAATGGGAGCAGGTTTTGCAGGTGCTAGGGGTAGTGCAGATAGAATAGCAACAACCTTACGAAGTTTAGGAGAAATTACACAAGGTGTTGTGGGCGAAATCATGGCTACACAGTTCGCTAACTTAATACCTATCATGGGTTCAGTTGTTAGTGCTGGTGCTGGTATCGGTGGTATGCTCACATCATTAGCTGGAGGCGCTATCGGTCTAGGTGGTGCATTTGGTATTGGTATGGGCGCTATTAATGCGTTTGCAGGTCAAGCCACATATGCACTTAAAAAATTAGAAGATGGCGAATTAGCATTAACTAATGAAACAAGACGTTATCAAAGTGTGTTGAGTAGTTTAAAAAATGAATGGGAAGCGCTTATCGCTCAAAATCAAGCTAAAATTTTTAACACACTTAGTAATGGCATTAATATTGCTAGAACTTCTCTATCTAACCTAAATCCTTTCCTAACACGTACAGCAGAACAAATAGAAGGTATGAGTGGAAAGATGTTGAATTGGGTTAAAACTTCATCCAATGCAAAAACTGCTTTCAACATTCTAAATACACAAGGGACACAAGCGTTCGGTCATCTATTACAAGGCGCTTATCATTTTGTAGACGGTACAACCGCTGTATTCAACAAACTTAGTCCATTATTTGTATGGGCATCAAAAGGTTTTGAAAATATGGCATTGTCATTTAGAAAATGGGCAAATAGTGTTGAAGCCTCTAAAGCGATAAATGATTTTGTTGAATACACTAAAACTAACTTGCCTATCGTTGGAAGAATATTCGGTAATGTATTTGCTGGTTTGTTTAATCTGTTCAGTGCATTTAGTGGACATTCTCACAACGTATTACTAGGTATAGAAAGTGTAACAGAGGGTTTTAGAAACTGGAGTGAAGAATTAAAACGTTCAGACGGTTTCAAACAGTTTATTGAATACCTAGAAACAAATGGTCCTAAAGTATGGCAGTTAATTAAAAATATAACTGGTGTGTTATGGGGATTAGTGAAAGGTATGGCTCCAGTTGCGTCAGTCACATTGTCGATAACTAATGCTATAACTGGTTGGATGGCAAGCATGGTTAATACACATCCGATGATAGGTAAAATATTAGGTTCAACAGTAGCTTTGACAGGTGCTATTTTACTATTACTTAAACCAATATTCCTAGTTAAAGGTGCTTTAAGTGGTATGAGAGGCGCTTTACTTGCTGTTACAGGTGCAGAGAAGTTGTTAGGTGCGCAAGGTGCATTTGCAACATTAGGAATGAAACGACAAGCTATACAAGCAAAAATAACAACTGCTGCAACTAAAGCATGGGCAGCAGTCACTAAAGCTGCTGCATTTGCAACTAAAGGTTTAGGACTAGCACTAAGATTTATGACAGGTCCAGTTGGCATTGTAATAACAATTATTGGAGCTTTAACGACTGCCATTATTTATTTATGGAAGAATAATGAAACGTTCCGTAACTTTGTGATAAAAGCATGGAATGGTATTAAAAATACAGCTATTGCAGTGTTTGGTTTCTTGAAACCTTACATTATCAATATTTGGAATGGTATTAAAAATGCATCTATTGCAGTTTGGAAAGGATTAAAAACTGCTGCAAGCGCAACATGGAATGCGATTAAGTTTGCAGTTCAACATCCTATTCAGGCATTAAAAAATATAGTAACTGCCGTATGGAACGGCATCAAAACTGCTAGTATTACAATTTGGAATTTAATTAAAACTGGAATACTTACAATAGCTAAAAGTTTAGTTGGTTTAGTACGATCTAGTTTTAATGGCTTGAAATCATTCTTTAGCGGTATATGGAATTTTATTAAAAATATTTCCTTAAGAACATGGTCGGCTATTAAGAATGGCGTTTTAAAAATTATTAGATCATTAGTTAATGGTGCTAAAACTGTAATTAATGGATTGAAAATATTCATTACGACAGCATGGAATTTTATTAAATCAACGTCAATTAGACTATGGAACGCTATAAAGAATGGTGTGGTAAATGCTATTCGTGGTATGAGTAACGGTGTTAAAAAAATAGTGGGTGCTTTAAAATCATGGATGAGTAAAGCATGGAATGCTATCAAAAACACAACAGTAAAACTCGCTAAAGGTTTGAGTAGCGGTGTTAAAAATGTATTTAATAGTTTATCTAAAGTAACACGCAGTATCTTTAATAAGTTAAAAAAATTCCTGTCTAATGTATGGCGTAGTATTAAAAATACCACTGTTAAACTTGCTAAATCGTTATGGTCGGGCGTAAAAAATACTTGGAATAGTCTTTCAAAAGGAACGCGTCGTATTTTTAATAATGTTAAAAGTTATATGAGCCGAACATGGAATAGTATAAAAAACAACACTATTAAATTAGCTAAATTATTGTGGTCAGGCGTTAAGCGAAACTGGAATAGTCTAAAAAGTGGTACTAGCGCTATATTCAGTAGAGTAAAGAACAGCACTATATCTAAATGGCGTTCTATGAAAAATAGTATGGTAAATATAACATCGGCATTATGGTCTAAAGTAAAAAATACATTTTCTAATATGACTAACGGAATTAAGAATTTTGTAGGTCGTATTAAAGGGCATATTACTGGCATGGTGAGTGGTGTTAAAAAAGGGCTTAACGCTCTTATAAATGCTGTAAATTTCGTTGGTGGCAAATTAGGTATAGACAGTAAAATACCTAAACTCTCTACTGGTACAGAAGGTGCAAACTCACAAAGTTTTGTATCAAATGGCGCTATTAATCAACCTACATTAGCAACAGTTAATGATAAAGGTAGAGGTAACGGAACAGGTGCAAACGGACATCAAGAATTAATCCAACGTAGTAATGGCTCAATCTATGCACCACAAGGACGAGATGTTGTTGTTCCTCTAAACAAAGGCGATAGAGTTATTAATGGTAAAACTACTCAAAAACTTCAAAATCAAGGCTTTATTCCTAAATTTTCTCGTGGTACAGATAGCGGCGAAGATGTTAGAAAACGTATGCTAAGAGACGCTAAGAAACGCAAAAAACATAACCACCCTACATTTGACGCTGGAGAAATGATGGGACAAGGTGGTTTTGGTGCAGGTGGTGCTGGAGGCGCTGCAAAAGAAGCGTGGAAATACGTTACTGACAAAACTAAAGATATAGGCTCGGGTGCTAAACATACAGTTAAATCTCTTAGTGATGGTGCTAAGAAAATGATTAACACAACTAAAGGCGCTTTAGGTGCTGCAGGTAGTTGGGCTAAAGAGAAAGCAGGAGACTTATTACAATATGTTGGTAGTCCAGGAAAACTTGTTAATAAAGTTTTAAAAGAGTTTGGCGTTGACTTCAGTATGGTTAATGGTGAAATTCCTAAAATGCTTTGGGACGCAATGTGGAAACAACTAAAAGAAGGCGTTAAATCATTATTTGGCGGTTGGTTAGATGACGTTTCTGGTGGTGATGGCGACGGTAGATTTATCAAATATCTTGATAACATTACTACAAGATACAGTCCGAACGGTCCACCACCAGGCTATCCGTTTAACTGGGCGCATCCGGGAATTGACTTACCATATATTTATGAAAAAGTCCTAACGCCGATGGGCGGTAAAGTTGAAACAAGACATACAGCATCAGGCTTTGGGAAACATGTTATCGTAAGAGCAAAACCTTATGATGCTTATTTTGGCCACTTGAGTAAATGGCTTGTTAAAAATGGACAACGTGTTAAACCAGGCGACGCTATTGGTATATCTGGTAATACAGGTTCAAGTAGTGGTCCACACTTACACTATGAAATGAATAAACACGGTTTTGGTTCAATGACAGGACATTCTATTGATCCAGTTAAATGGTTGAAGTCACATAACGGTAGTAAGAGTGTTTCTAAATCCGCAAGTGCTTGGAAGCCAGATATTAGACGTGCTGCTAAAGCAATTGGTGTACGAGTATCTAATGCTGATGTGAATGATGTTGCTCGACTTATCCAAACAGAAAGTAGCGGTAATGCTGGAGTTACACAAGGGATAAAAGACGTAAACAGTGGCGGTAATGAAGCGCAAGGTTTACTACAATACACACCTGGCTCATTTAACAGTTACGCAATTAGAGGACATAAAAACATTAAAAACGGTTATGACCAATTACTTGCTTTCTTCAATAACACAGATTGGCGCGCTAATTTATCTTACTGGAAACGTCGAATGGCTAGTGGATTAACTGGTTGGGGTCCAACTGGTAGACGTAAAAAATACGCCACAGGAACAAACAATGCTCGTAAAGGTTACGCTACTGTGTTTGAAAAAGGTGGCGAAATCATGAACTTGCGAGGTGGCGAGCAAATCATCCCTAATGATGTATCAATTGCAGCAATTGAACGTGTTATTAATAGTGACATCTTTAATCGTACTCAATCGGCAGTATACGAAGCAATCTCTCGCTTTGCAGATGGTATTAGAGAAGAAAAAGACAAACAACAACAAACAGAAATGCGTAGAAATTTAGAATATCAAGCGTTAAAAGAACAAAATGTTAAATTAACATCCTTAGTAGAGAAGATGGACGCAATCATTTCTACATTATTCAACTTAGAAGATAGTAATGAACGTATTGCAAACAAATCTAATGTAATTGATAGATATTCGTTAGGTGAAGAAGTAAATACAATCGTTGATAAAAGAGAACGTCATAAAAATAGAAAAGCTAGATTTAAACCTAGTGTGACTTAGGAGGGATATTTTGAGCGACGCTTTAATTATTAATGATAAAAAAGTGGATGATATTTATATCGAAAGAGGGTTCAAAATACCCTCTTTTAATTATGCCTTAGAAGTCGAAGAAATATCAGGTAGAACTGGTGGTGTATTAAAAGATAGAAAGATAGGTCCGTTAGAATTTGAAATACCTTTGATAGTAAGGAATGACACTCACACAAACAGAAACGGTCGAAAAAATCATGACGATATCATAAATGATTTAGTAAAAATAGTGGATAGTGATAAGCCGATTAAATTGCAGTTTGAAAGCCAAAACTGGTATTGGAACGCCTATATCACTGGTCCTTTCGAATTAGATAAAGATGTAGGGATGCAAGCTGAACTCTCTCTAAAAGTTACATTACTTGATCCTTACAAATACGCAGTTGAAGGTACTAAAAACACAGCTATTTCTGACCAAGTTTCAGTAGTAAGTACAGGAACAGCAGACAGTCCTATTATTGTGCAAGCAACAGCATTAAAGAATTCGAGTTACTTCTCTATCACTAAGAATGATGAAGATTATTTTATGATTGGCGATGATGATTTAGATAAGAAAGTCGAAGATTTTACACCTACTTTATTCAATGATGAGATGCGTTCTTTCTTTGGATGGACTAAAGTCACTAACGGTACTATTAACGACAATGTAACTGGCGGAACAGTTGGTGGTGCTATGACAATGAGTTCTTCAAAAGACGCTTTTATGCTCAATGAAAGTAGTATTACAAGTACAAGTGGATGGAATGGTGCAGAATATAAGCACTCATTCGGTAAAAGCACTCAAGATTTTAGTTCGACAATTAAAATACATGTTAATCAAAGTAAAAAAGGTGCAACACATGCAACACAGTATGTATATGATACAGATAACCGTGTAATTGCTTCTATTGGTTATAGTAATCCTAGAGCAACGCAAAATATAGGTACAATACATGTGGCACTATTCGACCAAAATGGTAATCAAAAGACAATATATAGATATACAAATACACCAAAATTTTACACATGGAAACATATAGTAATTTATATGCGTTTAAAACGTATTGGAGATAAGTTTTATATAAAAACATGGAAATATGACGAAGTAGACTATCCTAAACGAATTACGCCAGTAGATGTGACAGAAAAGGTATTTATTGATAGTGGGAACTTCTATCAACGACCTATATCAGCAGTAAGTATCTATATCGCTAAAAATGGCAATAATTATCATATGCCTACAACAATTTTAGGTAGTTACAATCATGAAATATTACCTAAACCACCTAAAGCAAGAGATTTAATCATCAAAAAAGGTGATTTAATTAATATTAATATGGAAGAAAAGACAGTAACGATCAATGAAGAACCTGCACTCGATTTAAAAACATTTGGTAGTGACTTCTTTAACATAAATAAAGGGATTAATGAATGTATGATTTATCCAGAAAACACATATGACACGACAGTGTATTGGCAAGACAGATACTTATAGATTGGAGGTGGAAAAGTGAAGAATGTAGGAATACATGTACTTGATTTTAATGACAATATTATTGATTTCATTAGTCAAAGTGATGGTGCATTGATTAATGTTGAAATGAGTATGAACGTAGAAGAAAAAACAGAAACTTTTGATTTTACAATTGAAAATACTCGAGCAGAGAAATTAAGAGAACGCAATCGTATTATCGCTCAAGACAATAACGGTACATTCAGAGAATTTATTATCATCCACATTATAGATAACTTTGACGGTACAACTGAAATTGAATGTAATGCTAGTTATTTAGAAGATTTGAAAACTGCCAAGCCAATTAAACCTGGTAAATTTGAAACACATACAACAACACAAGCATTGCTTAAAACACTTGCTGATACAGGTTGGGAAGTATCTGATGATACAGAATATAGTGGCAATAGAACAACGTCATGGACTTCTCATACTAATCCGTTTGATTTAATTTACATGCTTTGTACTACTTACGACATGGTCCCTAGTTTTTATATTGAATTAGGCGCACATACTGTTGAACATCGTTATGTATCAATCACTAAACCTAAAAACTTATTCAAAGGTAAGGAAATCACTAAAGGTAAAGATCTAACAGGTATGACAAGAACGATTGATCTATCCGAAGTGAAAACTGCTTTACTTGCAGTTGGTCCTGAAAAAGAAGGTGGCTCAAGAATTGAAACTGTTGTAGTAGATGATGAAGCACAAGAGATTTTCGGACTACCTAACCGTTATATTTGGGATGTATATGAGCCTGAAAGTAACGACGAGAATATGACGCTTAAACGTTTGACTACACTTGCTAAAACAGAACTTAATAAGCGTAATCAAGCAGCGATAAGTTATGAAGTATCTTCAATTGATATTCATAAATATTATAATGATGTAACAGTGCATCTAAGAGATATTGTCAGAGTGAAAGACAGAGATTTCAGACCACCGTTATATATAGAAGCAGAAGTTATAGGTATCAAGTACAATTGGTTAGCAGATGAAAGTGAATTTACATTCGGTAATGTTATTGAATACGAAGAAACAAAACTCAGAGAGTTCTTTAATAGAAAATTAGATGAAATTACTAAAAAACTAAACGACAGTATTTCTAATGTAAATACTATTGTGAGTGATGTTGTAGCTGGAGAATTAGAATATTACGAACGTAAAATATTTAAAGGTTCAGAGCCACCAGAAAACCCACAAAACGATACATTATGGTATGACACATCAAACCCTGACGTTGCAGTACTACGTAGATATTGGAACGGAGAATGGATCACTCAAACAGCTGATGATGTTGAAAAAATAGGCGGTTTAAGACGTGAGCAAGTGATGTATCGAGATTTAAATAACAGTTTCATCAATTTAACTATTCAACACAGTCAATTACAAAATGATGTATATGATGTATTGAATAGTGAATATCTTGTGGACGATGATTTAAAAGGTAATTTAAACCAAGCGTTGTTAGATGTAGATGCTGTGTATCAAGAAATTAAAACTAATTTAGATAGTATGGATGAAGATACAGCAACAATAGGAAAATTAATTGACACACAAACATTATTCACTATGTATCGTCAAAAGTTACAAACATTATATAAATACGTTACTGACGCTAAAATCTCAATAGACAAACGTTTGAAATTACTTCAATCACAATATACTGATGAGAAATTCAATGACGCTATGGATAAAATAGCTCAATCATTGCCTAATGGTCATTGGGATAGTGAAAATCAACAGTTATATGCAGATATACCTAATCGTAATGAAGTAGAAAATATAAAAAGTACATTACAAGAGTATACAGACGGGAAAATAAACGATTTAAACAGTATTTTAGATAAAGAAATTGATAGTAAGATAAATACTACTAAATCTGAAATAAGCGCGAGTATTAGTAGCGTAGAACGTAAAATAGACGGTATTGAAGTTGGCGGAACAAACTTAGCATTGAATAGTAATGCACTGTATCAAAATTCAAACTATTTAATTGCTGAATATACGTTATCTAGACCAATGGAAGTTGGTAAAACCTATACAATCACAGTTAAGGGTAATGTGGAGAATACGGATGGTGGTCTAGCTATACTATGTGATAAAGGTAGATATTTCATATCTCGAAATACAGATAAGATTTCAGAGAATATATACCGAGTGACATTTGAAGCAGTTAATGACCGTTACATTACGGACAACATCAGATTATATAACTTTCCTAATAGCACTTCTATTAGTGCAGATATTGAGTGGGTAAAGTTAGAAGAAGGTAATAAAGGTACAGACTGGACACCAGCGCCAGAAGATATTGAAAGAGCAATTTCTAATTCTAACGAAGAAGCTCAAAAAGCAGCACAAGCCTACGCAGACGCACAAGACAATTTGCAATTAATTAACGCTAAAGCATATGCAGACGGTATCGTGTCAGATGAAGAACAAAGGGCAATAGCTGACGCAATAGCAAAACGTGATGAAGCAAAAAAATATGCAGAGCAAAAAGCACAAGAAGCGCAAGAGGCGACAAATCAAAATACATCTAATAAGTTAGAGCCTATTACAACAAAAGTTACAACTAACGAAACTAAAATATCTGAATTAGACAAGCAGATTAGCTTAATGGCTAAAAGTGATGATGTAGCACAAAAATTAAGAGATGTTGACGGACGACTTACACCTTTAGAAACAACAGTTGAAAGTAATAAAGCAACGCTTGATATTTTACCTACACAAATCGACAGTAAAGTATCTAAAAAAGATTATACTTTGGATAAAGATAATATCGTTCAACGTTTAAATAACGCAGATAGTGAAAGAAAACAACTTTCAAACGAAATTACTGATAAAGTGACAATAACTAAATTTGAAAGTGGTATAGATTCAGTTAAATCTACTAATAGAAATTATTTACAATCTTATTACTCGACTACACAAAATAGTACATCTGGCATAGCGAAAGGTCCATATAGTGTTGCATTAAATGAATCTCAAAGAATTAATTTTTATTTTTACGATAGGTATGACAGTAGCAACACTCCCTTAAAACAAGATACTGACTATATTTTAAAAATTCACGAAAGTAGTTCGGATATTAAAGTAGGAATTTTTTATAAAAAAGGCTCTTATTCTATTGTTAGTTATACCACTGATAAGATTATACGTTTCAATACAGGTAATAAAGAAGATATTTTAATTGTCGCTGTTTCCCAATCTAACAATCAACATATAGGTAAAATCAGTTTATATGAAGGGACAAAAGAGCTTGATTGGTCGCCAGCACCAGAGGACGTTGAAATATTAGGGCTGACAGCTGAGAATAATGCAAAAAGCTATACAGACGCATATAAACGTAACAATGATATTGCTATGACAAAATTAGAAACGTCAGTTTCTCAACTAGACGGAAAAGTGTCTATTAAAGTTGACGAGCAAAAGTTCAACGCAAGTCGTAAAACATTATCTCAAGTCATTTCAGAAATATCAGCCACAACTAAGGGGATAAATTTAAGTTACGATGAAAACGGTAATATCCAATCATATACAATGGATAAAAACGGTATTCAACTTAGAGGCGATAAAGTAGATATTACAGTTAATAAAGACTTCAATGTGATGGCAAGTAGAGTAGATAATAAAGTTGGTAAAGATGAAGTCATCAACCGTTTAAATTTAAGTCCAGAAGGCTTAGATATTAATGTGAATAATATTGGTATTCGTGGTGGAGATAGCAAGACATATTTAAAACTTAGTCAAGATACATTAGAGTTAGCAGGTACATTTAATAGAACATGGCGTGGCGACATCCAAAAAGATAATGTATATATGCGCGCACAAGGTGGCTTGTTACGTTTTAGAAATAACACTAGAGATAGGTCACTTTATTATTCAGATTTTGGTATTTCCACTTATATTGATGGTAATAATGAAGAAGCATCAGGTTCATTACAATTTTTTGATTACACTTATTCATCTGCTCGTGGGGTAACTTTAAATAGTTCGAATGGTGTTGCTGCGGTAACTTCAGATAATAACCGTGTTATTTTAAGCGCAAACTTAACTGTAAATATAGAAAGTAATTATAGTATTTATTTCAGACCTAATCGTGATAATCGAACTGGAAACAACGAATTTGCTATGTATGTAAAATTAAATGATAGTGGTGCAGATACAGACGGTGTTCTTAAATACGGTAACGTTTCAAGCGATACTTCTCAATATGGTTCAGGAATAAGATTTAGTAAAAGCTCGGTTGAAAGTATAATTTATGCAACCAATAAAGATGGAGATATTGGTACAGGAGATTTCTACGGAAATAAAATATATGGCGCACTTACAGCAAAAGAAAGTAACGCTTATGTATTAGTAGACGGTGCTTTACGTATCACTGATAGAAAAGGCTATAACGACGGAAAAATTAATTATCGAGATATTCAATGTCATGATATACAAGCAGAATCTATTCGATTAATGTCAAATAATAATTTTTATGTCGGAGTGTCTACTGGCGAATTACGAGTGACAAATAACCTAAAATACAACGGTGGCAACACTGGTTACAAACCAGTTAGAGCCTCAGCCTTTAACAACGCATCACTTGAGCAATATAAAACAGATATTAAGAAATGGGACTATGACGCTTTAACTGTCATTGCTAATGATTTAGATCTTTATCAATTCAAATACAAAAATGAGGAAGGTAAAGAAAAAGGATTAAATCATAGAGGTGTAGTTATCGGTAGAGATTACAAAACACCAGATGAATTTATTTTCGGTGATGGCGTTAATCTTTACGAAATGGTTACATGGTCTCTTAGAGCAATACAACAATTAAACAAAAAAATAAATACACTGGAGGAAAAATTAAATGAACAACCAATTACAAGCTAATCCAAATTACGTTATAGAAGAGTTAGTTACTCAAAACGCTAAACTTTCACAAGAAAATGCAATGTTAAGAGCAGTAATTAGAGAGCAATCAGAACAAGAAAATAACGATACTGTAAGTGCTGAAGGAGAGTAACCTTTAGCACTATTTTTATACCAAATTTTAGGAGGAATTTATCATGGCAAATGAAATCGTAAAAAACACAGAAAGTTATATCTTAGTACAAGTGAATGAAAAAGGAGAAGAAGCTGTTTTAGATAATGACTTTAGAGGTCAATTCTATCCAACTAGTAATGTTAGTATTGCGACTAAATTTGATGATTTAAATAAAGTTAAAGCGCTTGCTAGTCGTTTAAATAGTCTAAATGAATTAAATTATGAGTTCGGCATTGTTAGTGAAAAAGTGACAGTCAAACCAGTAAAGTTAACAACTTCACTAGAGTACGTGGAAGAAACAACTGAAACTAACGCAGAATAGGAGTTGAAAATGTGAAAGAAAATTCATTTAATTACAAAGTGTTAGCTATCTTTATTTTCGGTTTTGGTCTGCTCATGTTTGAAAGAGGTTTCTTTTGGACTAAAGAACAAAGCACTGTATTAAGCGATAGCGATTTCTATATAACACTTCATCAAGTTATGCCTATTTGGTTATGGGGCGTTCTAGGTATGATTTTTAGTTTATTTATCATTCTTGCACCTGCATTTTTACCTAAACAACAAATAAGCAATAAATTTAATTTCTTGTTAATTATAGGTGGAAGTGGCAACGCTATTTATTATTTCTTACTAACTTCTGCAAGTATATTTAATGCGATTAACTGGTTAACTCCAGTACAGTTTGCAACCTTAGCAATGATTAATGCGTTAATTGCTTTTAACGGGGGTGCTGACGTTGCAAGAAAAAGATGAACGTTTCGTCTTGAGAGAAGAATTTATCGATAATAACAGGGAAATTTATCATAAAATAGATGAGAATGATAAACGACACACAAGTGAATTGAAAGATTTGAATAATAAGGTAGATAAACAAATTATCTATCAAAAACAAGCATTTGAAAGTCAAGAACGCTCAGAAAAACATTTGGAAAAACTCTCAGAAACAATGAGTAACTTCGGTGAAGAATTTACAGACGTTAAATATCAAGTAAAAGATCATACCAAACAACTTGAAACGTTTAGTGAAGTCATTAAAGAAAAACAAGGTTATAACGTAAAGATTATAGTTGCAATTATCAGTGGTATTGCTTCGGTACTTGTCGGAGCATTAGGTTTTGCAGCTGCATTCTTTTAAGTCGGCACTTTTAGTGTCGGCTTTTTATTTTGAATAAGGAGTGGAAGAGATGGAAAGTATCATTGCATTTGCAACAGTAATTTCAGTTATCACAATCGCATTAACACAATTAGTTAAGCAAGCGGGAGTACCTAAAAATATTGTACCTTTAATAGCTATTGGTATAGGTATCGTTTTAGGGGGTATTACAGCGTTTATTCCAGAAATTATAACAGAATTATCAATCGGTGGTCGATTGCTTGCTGGCTTAATAAGTGGACTAATGGCGACTGGAATTTGGGAAACTGTTAGAACACGCACAGGATCAACAAAAGATAAAAATAATAAAATTGGTGGAGGTCGTGCATAATGGTAGAAAAATGGAATGGCGTTCCTGTTAAATATGATTTTTTACCGATTGGCACACGAAGAAGTGGACAACCCTTAACAAGTAAAAAGCCTTTATTTGCGGTAGCACATGATACAGGTAACCCTGAAACAACAGCACAAACAAATGTGAATTATTATAAAAATACTTATATGATTGATTGGTCAATCGTCGCAAGCGCACATATTTTTGTTGATGATAAGGAATGTATTGTCTGTATTCCAGTTACCGAAAAAGCGTGGCACGTATTATATAATACACCAACTGACAATCAATGGTATAACGCTGATGCAAATGATGTAGCATTTGGTGTAGAAGGTAGTTACTTCCCTAGTAGTCAAAAACGTTCTCGTAAGTCATTAGATAATATGGCACGTGTATTAGCTTATTTATGTAACTATTGGGGCATTGATTACAAAACAGAAGTACCGGGACACCAAGACATTCAAGCTGATAAAATTGATCCTGGAAACTTATTAGAGGCTTGCGGATATTCACGAAACGTTAAGCATTTAGATAAACAGATTGCTAAATACATTAATGGCGTTAAACCTGTACCAAGTAAGAAATTATCAACAAAAACAAGCAAAAAGCCTACACCTTCGCCACAAAGTGTGGTTAAGTATAAACAAGCGATTGAATACATGCACAGTCTGAAAGGTCAGTTTGTAGATTTTGATAATATGTATGCTTATCAATGCGCAGATTTAAGTGTAGACTTCATCTATCATGTGACTGGTGGCGTAAGATTTTATGGTAATGCCAAAGAATTGCATACTTTAAATGCTATGCCTAAAGGTTGGAAAGTAGTTAAAAATACAAGAAATTATGTTCCTCCTATTTGCGCTATTGCAGTGTATACTGAAGGTATTTATAGAGAATGGGGGCATACAGGCTTAGTTTGGGACAATTCAGGTGGTACAAATACATTCACAATCTTAGAGCAAAACTATGATGGAAATGCCAATACACCAGCTAAATTGCGTGAAGATGATTATACAGGCTTAACCCACTTCATTGTGCCAGACTTTGCTGATGACAGTGTCGACTTAACAACTATTAAAGAAGTTAAAGCGACAAAACGTCAATCTAACAGTTCAATTACAGTTAACAAACGTCCACCTAAAAAACTAACTTGGAGTAATCAACCATACTTCAAAGCAATTGCTGATAACGCAGGTGTCACTATTTGTAGACCTAACCACAATAATGTGATGGTTACAACAAATGAAGAATATAAACCGGGCGACGTATTCTATGTATATGAAATTCGTGATGGTTGGGCTAGAGTATACAGTGCTAGTAATAACGGTTTTGTATGGTATGAACGTCTTATCGTTAAAAATATTTATAAAACTTCAGGTGGAAGTAAATTAGCGAATAAACCGAATAAACAAATAGTCAATCAGAAAAATAAACTAGATAGCACTACTGGATTAAAAATTGGTAACATTCCACCTAAAACAATGAAGAAATCATCTAAAGCTAAATTTAGAGCAAGAGTTGACCATTACGGAGCCACTTTAGTGAAGTTTAAAGGTAAAAAATGGTATACGACAAACGACGTATATAGAGCAGGTTATAACCAATTCTATGTGTTTGAAATTAAAAATGGTTGGTGTCGTGTTTATTCTAAAAATAACAATGGTTATATTTGGCATGAGCGTTTAAGAATTACAAAAGTGTATTAATATGTTATGGTAATAGTACGACATTATACAAAGATCTCCATTTTAGGGTAGTCCTAGCGACTGCCCTCTTTTTTTATGTTATAATCAAATAGAAATTGCGGTACACATCTGCGGAGTGTACTTGAGGTAACTGTTACTGACGGTTGCCTTATTTTTATGTTATACTAAATCTACAATACATCTTTATTACCCAAGTTTGTGATGATTAACAGTTTTATATTTTAAGAGGCTAAATCTATATTCTAACCACGTTCTTATGAGCGTGGTGTTTTTTTATTTAGGGACTCAGGTCCCTAAAAAGTCCCTAAAAATTCGTTTTATATGGTGTGTTATTAATAGACAAAATAAAAAGAATCCCGTCGTTATGGGATTCTTAATTTCGAAAAGTGTTTAATTTTCGGTTATTAGCGTCCTGGGAGGGATTCGAACCCCCGACCGATGGCTTAGAAGGCCATTGCTCTATCCAGCTGAGCTACCAGGACATAAATTTTTAACACAAGAATTATTATAGCTAAAGAAACCTTATTTAGCAATAGCTTTAATATAAAAAAAGTTTATATTTTTCACTAATTATGTGTATTTGTAACTTATATCGACTATGTGCAAGTGCAATAAGACATAAAGTCGAGCAATTGAATGAATATCGTCAAGCCATATGGACGCAGAAGTAATCAAATGTATAGAACCAATAGGAAGCATTATAAGCAACTATGAACAAACTATAAACATCTATGAAGGAATAAAGTAATAAATAGATCCTAAGTGTTGAAATTATTCTCATCTATTATTCATATACTCAATCCAATTACAAAATAAAAGTATCATGATAAATAGTGAAATACAGAAATGAATAAAGTTGCAATGACTAACATTACGATTAATTAAATAGTTGAAAAGGACTAGAGTATATTCACTTGTCTGTTTAGATAAATGGTTGTAATGAGAATCCTTGACTTGCAATGGTCTCTTAGTAGGTTAAAGCGTTTATAAAACAAGGTGAATTTTAAAGAAATATAAAGCTAATGTAAAGGTCTTGTAAACGTTTGCGGAATTGTCAGATTTTGCACAACATATTTGAATGCCTAAGTGTGTTTTATGTAATCAAAGGTCTACAGTTTTGATGTCTAATTTATAAGTTAAGAAAGATAGAACGCAAATAGCATAAATCACTATATAGTATAAGTAACAAAACGATAGGTAAACAAAAACTTACCAATTAATCGTTTTTGGTTTTAAGAAATAGCTTAATGTATCTATTGAATTTTATACATTAAGATTTAAATACTTTAAATAAAAAGAAATGGAGCGATTTAAATGTCAAAATTAGTACAAG
>NZ_KV830603.1:0-100489 GCF_001836805.1 Staphylococcus sp. HMSC062A01 | reverse complement strand
ATGGTTTTTAGTCATCAGTCCAATTTATTATAGACCCTAAAAAGTATAGTCATTTAACAAACAATGAATGATGATGCTAAAGAAAATTTTGAGAAGTATATTAAGAATGTATTTTAAAGTGTACTTGACCAAAATTTGACCAATTTTAATTTCTTCACAAAAATGGTCAAGTAAATTTAACTTTTCAAACATAAAAAAGAAGCTAAGGCAAGTGCCTTAACTCCTTGTATCCCTAAGTCTTTCCCCTTTTTGCTTAGCGATTAGTATTGTTTCATGTATTGATCGCGTTCCCATTCAGACACTTGAGTTCTATAATAATCCCATTCAATTGATTTAGAGTTAATAAATTGGTTGTAAATGTGATTACCTAACGCTTTTTTAACTGTGTCATTTTCGCGCATAGCTTTTAATGCAGTGTAAAGTGTTGAAGGTAAATCTTGGATACCTACAGCTTCACGTTCTTCACGGTTCATTTCATAAATATTTTGGTTGACTGGTTCTGGGACTTTAGTTTTGTTCTTAATACCATCCAAACCAGCTTGTAGGATTGTTGCTAATGCCATGTAAGGGTTAGCAGCTGGGTCAACTGAACGTACTTCAATACGAGTTGATAAACCTCTTGAAGTAGGTACACGTACTAATGGAGAACGGTTTTTACCACTCCAAGCAATGTAACATGGCGCTTCGTAACCAGGTACTAAACGCTTATATGAATTAACTAATGGGTTACATACTGCTGTAAATCCACGTGCATTATTTAAGATGCCCGCAGTAAAGTGATAAGCATCTTCAGTTAATTGGTCTTTACCGTTTGGATCAAAGAATGCATTTTCTTTCCCTTTGAATAAAGATACGTTGAAGTGCATACCACTTCCATTTACACCAAATAATGGTTTTGGCATAAATGTCGCATGTAAATTATGTTTACGTGCAATTGTTTTAACAACTAATTTAAATGTTTGAATGTTGTCACATGCTGAAATTGCATCTGCATATTTGAAGTCAATTTCGTGTTGACCTGGTGCTACTTCATGGTGACTTGCTTCGATATCAAAGCCCATATCTTCTAATTCAAGGACGATGTCACGACGACAATTTTCACCTAAGTCAGTTGGTGCTAAGTCGAAGTAACCACCATTATCATTTAATTCTAATGTTGGTTCACCTTTTTCATCTAATTTGAATAAGAAGAACTCTGGTTCAGGCCCTAAGTTGAAATCTGTATAGCCCATATCTTCCATTTCTTTCAACACACGTTTTAGGTTGTTACGTGGATCACCAGCAAATGGTTCACCGTCAGTAGTATAAACATCACAAATTAAACGAGCTACTTTACCTTGACCGGCAGTCCATGGGAAGATAACCCAAGTATCTAAATCTGGGCATAAATACATGTCAGATTCTTCGATACGTACGAAACCTTCGATTGAAGAACCATCAAACATCATTTCATTATCTAACACTTTTTCTAATTGGCTTACTGGAACTTCAACATTTTTAATTGTGCCTAAGATATCAGTGAATTGTAATCTTAGATATCTTACGTTTTCTTCTTTTGCAAATTTACGAATGTCATCTTTACTAAATGTACGTTTAGGCATGGTAGAAATCCTCCAAAAATTTATTTAATAAACCGTGATAAATCGCCACGATTTATTGGCAAAGCTTCACCAGGTGGTTTCTGCGTTGCGTCTACAATCATTCTTTTTCTAATCTCTTGCTCATCTGATGTTAAATGCCCTTGATTATTAGTTATGATTTGTTTAATTCCTTTAAGGTTAAATCCCTTCTCAATCAAAGATTTAATTTCGAGGAGACGTTCTAAATCATTTAACGAGAATAATCGCTTATTTCCTTCTGTACGCTCGGGCATGACAAGTTCATGTGTTTCATAGTAGCGGATTTGTCTTGCAGTAAGTTCTGTTAATTTACAAACAACACTCATAGAGAACACGGCCATATTACGTCTGATTTTATCGTTAGACATTAATAACCTCACCTCTACTTTTGAACTTGATACTAATTTAGCATAGTTTAAAGCGTATTACAAAAATATGTCAGGTTTTCTTACATGTGATTTCAAAAGCTATATTTAATTGTAATTACAAGGTCTTTTATACCAGGTAATTTATATTGAATTATAAATTTTTCAAAAAATCCCTACTCAATTCAAGTAGGGATACATTTTTCTATATCAAGTTTTGTTCTTTTAAATAAGTAACTGCACGTGTAACAGCTAATTTAACATGTTCATATGTTAATCCGCCTTGTACATAAGCTTCATACGGTGGTCTAATAGGTCCATCTGCAGACAATTCAATTGAAGACCCTTGAACAAAAGTACCGGCTGCCATAATGACATCATCTTCATAACCAGGCATATAGCTTGGTTCTGGACTAAAATGAGCATTAATTGGTGAAGCATGTTGAATACTTTGGCAAAATGCTATCATTTGTTCTTTAGTATCAAATTGGACAGTTTGTATTAAATCAGTACGTTTAACATTATATTTAGGAACTGTTTTCATTTTCATTTTTTCAAGGAGTAAGCTTGTAAATAATGCACCTTTCAAACTTTGACTAACTACGTGTGGTGCTAGGAAGAATCCTTGATACATTTCTTGTAATGAATATAAAGAAGCGCCGGCCTCTTTACCGATACCAGGAGCTGTTAATCGATAACCACAACGTTCGATTAAATCTTTACGTCCGGCTATATAACCACCAATCTTAGCTAGACCACCGCCTGGGTTCTTGATTAGTGAACCTGCTATCAGATCTGCACCAACTTCAATAGGTTCACGTTCCTCGACAAATTCTCCATAACAGTTATCTACAAAAACAGTGACGTTCGGATATTGTTTTTTAATTGCATGAATAGCTGATTCAATTTCGTCAATAGTGATTGAAGGTCTTTGGTCGTATCCTTTGGAACGTTGAATTGCCACTACTTTTGTTTTGTTTGAAATGGTTTCAATTGTAGTATTTATATCTATTTGTCCATCTTTTAAAGGGACTTCTTTAAATTCGACACCGTGTTCTTTCAAGCTTTCAATGCCATTTCCATTTACCCCTATAACTTCAAGCAACGTATCATATGGACTTCCAGTAATATATAATAATTCATCTCCGTATTTAAGTGTACTTTGAAGTGCTAGAGTAATCGCATGTGTACCAGAAATGATTTGCGGGCGCACAATAGCATCTTCAGCTTTAAAAGTATGTGCATAGATTTCTTCCAAATGGTCCCGACCAAAATCATCATATCCATATCCTGTACTTCCAACTAAATCACTCTCGGTAGCTTTAACGTAATGAAAAGCATTCAGAACTTTTTCCTGATTACTATATGCAATTTCTTCTATTTCTTTAAAATATGGTACCAACGTCTTCTCTACGTCTTTAACCATTGATGTAATATCTGACATTTTCATATACTTCCTTTTATCATTTTTTATATCCAGTAATGACGTAAGTTTCATTTTCAGCATCAAAATTCATTTCTTCTATGAGTGTATGCTGCTTTAAGAAATAAAGTCTATCTGCGTTTGTACTAGGGACAATCTCTTCATAGAAACTCAGTGTTGATTTAACTTGATCTATTAAAAATGCCTTTACTTTTAATTTATCTTCTTCATCACGGCTAGAGACAAAGATGGATGTAGACGCAGGTAATGGTTTATCATCACTATCACCACATTGATCCTTCTTATTAAATATAACCGCTTGTGGTATTTGATTCATATCTAAATCATTAATCAATTGATTTACTGTATCATATTGAGAACGGTATTCTGGATGGCTTGCGTCAACAACATGTAATAATAAATCTGCACCTTTTGCTTCTTCTAAAGTTGATTTGAAGGCGGCAATCAAGGTCGTTGGTAACTTTTGAATGAAACCTACAGTATCTGAAATAATTAAATTAAATCCATCATTTATTTGAATTTGACGTGTTTTAGGATCTAATGTTGCAAAGAGTAAATCTTTTTCAAAGGTTCCTTCGCCAGATAATACATTAAACCATGACGATTTCCCCGCATTCGTATAACCAACGAGTGCAATCTGAAAGACTTGATTTTGTTCACGTTTGCTACGATAACGTTCCCTGTGTTCCACTACAGTTTTTAATTGATGTTTAATTTCATTCATACGTGTTCGAATATGACGTCTGTCCATTTCTAACTTCGTTTCACCAGGACCACGTGTACCTATGCCACCACCTAGTCTTGATAAACTCTTACCATGTCCTTGAAGTCTTGGCAATAAATAATCTAATTGCGCTAATTCGACTTGTAATTTACCTTCGCGACTGCTAGCTCTTAAGGCAAATATTTCTAAAATCAATTGTGTTCTATCGATAATTTTAATGCCCAAATTATCATTTAATGTTTTTGATTGAGCGGTAGTTAACTCATCATTCGTTACTACGACGTCTATATCATGGAATTCAATAAAAGCTTTAAGTTCATCAATCTTACCTTTACCAACGTAATATTTATGATCGACTTGTTCTCTATTTTGAGTAACTTGTCCTTTAACATCTAGCTGACAAGTTAAAGATAGAGCTTCTAATTCTTCCATCGTTGAATCAAAATTAAATTCGTTATCATTTTGAGCATGTACACCGACTAATACAGCAGTTTCCAATTTTTTCTTTGTTTCATGAGTAATTTGCTGAGTCATGTTATACATCTCCTTCTTATATGTTTCTCAAATATTCTATCATAGTGTCTATGCAAAGACTATCCACTAAAATTATGTTACATTAAACTTATATCGAAAGGGTGATACTATGGAAAATATATATGATTTTGTTGTACAAAAGTCCAATGGTGAAGATTATAAATTAGAAGAATACAAAGGCAAAGTAATGCTAATCGTTAATACTGCTAGTGAATGTGGTTTCACGCCACAATTTGAAGGCTTACAAGCATTGTATGAAAAATACAAAGACCAAGGTTTTGTGATATTAGGTTTTCCATGTAATCAATTTGGTGGCCAAGAACCTGGTTCAGGTGCAGAAGCTAATCAAAACTGTAAAATTAATTACGGTGTGACTTTCCCTATCCATGAAAAAGTAGATGTCAAAGGTGAAAATCAACATCCTTTATTCCGCTACTTAACTGATGCAGCTAAAGGAATGTTAAGTGAAAAAATCAAATGGAACTTCACTAAATTCTTAGTTGATCGTGATGGTAACGTTGTAAGCCGTTTCTCACCTCAAAAGAAACCAGCACAAATCGAAAAAGATATTGAAAAATTATTATAGATATTGTTTTAATACAATAAAAAGCTTCATTATAGAGTGAAATAGCAACTCTATAATGAAGCTTTTTATATTACAAACATTCCTCTATTTGTCAAAAGTGCTAAAATTTGATGAGTTTATTACAAGTTACACTTTCATTAAGACCGTTGTCTACGCTCTTAAGAACTTGCAACGTTGCACTTTAATTACAACTTATTCTTCACTATTTACTGATTCTTCAGAATCTGAAATTTCAGTCTCTACAGTAAATGTGCTGATCGCATGTTTGTATATCAAATGTTGTTTACCTTGAGAAACTAAACTTACAACATATTTGTCAAAGTCTTCAATAACACCTTTCATTTGAAAGCCGTTTAAAAAGAAAACTGTAACTTCTGTTTGTTGTGATTTAAAGTTATCTAGTGCTTGATCTTGGATGTTGTGGTTTGCAATCATGTTTAGAACTCCTTTTATTTATTTGGGTTGTAATCTCATCTAACATCATTTGAAGTGGCATTGTCTCTCTATTAAACCATTGAACAGTCAATTTATTCTTGAACCATGTCAATTGTCGCTTAGCATATTGTCTAGAATGTTGTTTTAACGTTTCAACTGCTTGGTCTATTGATGACTCACCATTCACAACAGGTACCAGCTCTTTATAACCAATTGCTTGCATACTTTGAGTAGATTCATAACCCTGTTCTACTAGATTCTTCACTTCATTAAATAATCCGTGGCCCAACATAATATCTACACGTTTATTTATTCTTGAATATAATGTTTTGCGCGACATTTCAATCCCTATTAATAATGTATCATAATTTTCTGTAAATTGTTGTACTTTCTTGCGAGAACTTATAAGTTTTTTTGTATTTAAGTAATATTCAATCGCTCTAAGCACTCTTTTTCTATTATTTGGATGTATGTCTTTAGCAGATTGTGGATCAAATGTAGCTAAATAATCATGCACTTCTTGATTAGTTAATTGTTCTAATTTTTGTAATTGTAACTGTGTTTTCTGTTCAACTTCTTTTGAAACTGTCTCATCATCAAAAGGATAATCATATATTAACGATTGTATATATAACCCTGTTCCTCCTGCTATGATCGGTATCTTTCCTCTTGAAGTTATATCTTCTATTAGTGCTTGAGCTCGTAATTTGAAATCGTACACAGAAAATGAGTCATCTGGATTTAAAATATCAATCATATAATGAGGAATTCCATCCATCTCTTCATTAGTAACTTTAGCTGTACCAATGTCCATTTGTTTATAAACTTGCATGGAATCCCCACTAATGATTTCACCGTTAATTTGTTTAGCAAGTTCAATACTTAACTCTGTTTTACCTGATGCAGTTGGACCTACTATAACTACTAAAAACGGTTTATTGACGTTACTCAATAGTTATCCCTCACTTTATTTTTTTCTTTAACACTTGTTTTTGGATCCATTCAAACATATGACTCCAAATCATTTCTTTTTCATCTTCAAATAAAATTTCATGTCTTCTATTAGCATATAGTTGGACTGTTATATGATTTATTCCAGCACGTTTGAATTTCTTTCCTAATTTACGTATACCTTTCCCATAATCTCCAAATGGATCATCCTTACCAGAAATTAGAAGTATTGGTAATAGTTCATTCATTTTTTTAAGTTGATTATTATTAGCTGTACGTATCATATTCTTAACGGTTTGGTAAATTAATTGGTTTGACACTAAGAAACCAGTGTAATCATCCTTAACAAATTTTTTAATTTCATCGCGTTTAGATGATAGCCAATCACTACTTGTTTCAGGTTGGTCTATCTTTTTATTAAACGATTTATAAACAAATTGATTTACCCATTCTAGGCAACTGCGCTTCCCAAAAATTAAAGTTATTAATTTTAAAACGATGATGGCTGGAATCCCTTTATATTTTGGATATTGACCAGTACCAGTGAGAATTAAACCTTGCGCAATATCTGGATATTTCTCTACAAATAAACGCGCAATAATTGAGCCCATTGAATGTCCCAAAACGATATATGGAATATTGTTATCTGAACCGTGAAGTGTTTGAGCTATTTCATATGCATCTTGTGCAATGATATTCATTTCATCGTAATGACCTCTTTCGTTTTCATCAATATCAATACCATGCCCTCGATGATTATGTCGAATAACATCATATCCTTGATGTGTTAAAGCTTGCACAAGTGCTTCATATCGATCCATATGCTCAGCCATACCGTGAAAAATATGGACGACACCAAATGTTGCAATCTTAGCCTTATCTACTTTTACTTCAATCATAGTGCCGTCTTCAACGGTAATTTTGAATGATTGTTGACTCACGCATATGCCTCCTTGTGAAATTATAACTTAATCCTTAAAGCTTATATTCTTTTTAATATACCTTTCATTCTTAATGTTATCAAATTGTTAGACTCATTTTAACAACTAAAGCTTTATAACATAAAATTACTTTATTTTATAAAAAATGAACTGAGATGAGCTTCATATTTAAGCTCCCTCAGTTCAGATATTAACTGCGAATTTGAAGTTTAAAATTAATTTACTAGTTAGTTAGCAGTATCATATTTGAATTTAATCAAAAATGTTAAATTTCAAAACATAAATACTAAATTTATTTTAATACTGCAAGTTGTTCATTTCCACGAGTTGCTTCTTCAATTGCAACATTAATTTCTTTAGTAAATTCGTTTTGTTGACTTTGTGTATAATTTAGTAATTTAGCAAGTTCTTCAACAACTGCATCTTTATATTGTTTAACTTCATTCATATTGAAATAAAGTTTACCAGATCTGCGAATTAAGAAATCAGTTGGTTTAAACACCATTTCATTTTGTACACTATATACTAACTCAACGTACAATTCTAATGGTAAATTTAAATCTTTGTCTTGTGCAATTTGTGCGATGTTAAATAGTTTATCTACGTTAGAACCATATTTAGAAGCTAAACGTTTGGCAACTTCGGCTTGAAGTCCAATCGCTTTACCTTCTTCAACTTTGCGTTCCACGAAACTTTCAAAGTTAGCGCTACCACCTACATCACCACCAGAAATTGGTGTATGTTTTGTTTTACATTCAGCAAATGTCAATTTATATTCTTGTTTCAAGCGCTTAGCTAATAAATCTACGATTTCAAGCGCCATATGACGATAACCTGTTAATTTACCACCAGCGATTGTTAATAAGCCTGATTTACCTTCCCAAATTTCATCTTTACGTGAAATTTCAGAAGGGTCTTTTCCATCTTCTAAAATTAAAGGTCTAACTCCTGCCCAAGTTGATTCGATATCTTCATCTTTCACATTAACATCTGGGAACATATAGTTAATCGCATCAATTAGATAATCTCTATCTTCCTGTGTTGTTAAAGGTTTTGTTTTGTCATTATCATAGAAAGTATCTGTAGTTCCAACGTATGCTTTACCTTCACGTGGAATTGCAAAGATCATTCGACCATCTTTTTCAGTGTCAAAATAAACAGCTTGTCTTAATGGAAACTTAGATTGATCAATGACTACATGGACACCTTTAGTTAAACGTAATTGTTTATTGTTACGTGTATAATCTTTTTTACGAACTTCATCTACCCAAGGGCCTGCTGCATTAATAACTTTTTTAGCGTTAATTTCATACATTTCACCAGTAAGTTGATCTTGAACTTCAATACCTCTTACTTTTGATTTAGAATCGTAAATGAAATCTGTAGATTTCGTGTGATTTAAAATCTCTGCACCATTTTCTTCAGCACGTTTCATAACTTCAATTGTTAAACGTGCATCATCAGTACGGTATTCAACGTAATAACCGCCACCTTTAAGTCCATCTTTTTTTACCAATGGCTCTTTATTTAATGTTTGTTTTTTGCTTAACATTTTCTTGCGTTCATATTTTTTTACGCCTGCTAAACGATCATAAGCAGTTAAACCTAAATTAGTTGTGAATTTACCAAACGTTCCGCCTTTGTGCATTGGTAATAACATCCATTCAGGAGTAGTTACATGAGGGCCATTTTCATAAACAATCGCACGTTCTTTACCCGTTTCAGCTACAACTTTGATTTGAGCTTGTTTTAAATATCTTAAACCACCGTGAACAAGTTTAGTAGAACGAGAACTTGTACCTTGAGCAAAATCTTGCATTTCTACTAAAGCTACTTTCATTCCTCGTTGAGACGCATCTAATGCAATACCTGCACCTGTAATACCGCCACCTATAATAACGACATCGTATTCTTCATTTTGTAAATTTTTCTTAATCACTTCTCTATTTAATGTTGATAAAGCCATAAATATACCCCTCCGATATTTTATTTATGCGAAAAAGAGAGACCTATCCATACAGAATCAAACTGTATGTAACAGGTCTCTCAAATCTCGACTGATGTATTAACTTAATTTAATCATATCACACTTCAATAAACTAAGCCATGTTTAGAGATTAATCTTCCAATTTAAAGACCTGAGTAGCTTCAACTGCTTTTTTCCAACCTTTATACAACTTAGTTCTGTCTTCTTCAGACATCTGTGGTGTAAATTCTGTTTCTAATTGCCATCTATTTGCTATTTCATCTTTACTATCCCAGAAACCAACAGCTAATCCTGCTAAATAAGCTGCACCTAATGCTGTCGTTTCTTGTATTTCAGGGCGTTCTACAGCAGTATTTACAATATCAGCTTGGAATTGCATGATAAAGTTATTTTTAACTGCGCCACCGTCAACACGTAAATTGTTCACTTCAATCTTAGAGTCTTTAGACATAGCTTCCATAACATCACGAGTTTGATAGCATAAAGATTCTAAAGTCGCACGAATAAAGTGTTCTTTTTCAGTACCGCGACTTAAACCAAATATAGCACCTCTAGCTTCTGAATCCCAATAAGGTGTACCTAATCCTACAAATGCTGGTACGAAGTAAACATTATCTGTAGAATCAACACGTGTAGCATAATTCTCTGATTGAGGTGCAGAATTTATAATTCTTAATCCATCACGTAACCATTGAATTGCTGAACCTGAAAC
This sequence comes from Staphylococcus sp. HMSC062A01, assembly GCF_001836805.1. NCBI lineage: Bacteria > Bacillati > Bacillota > Bacilli > Caryophanales > Staphylococcaceae > Staphylococcus > Staphylococcus sp. HMSC062A01. Next base: position 90,191 of record NZ_KV830603.1, on the reverse strand, counting down.
AAAGATAGAACCCTCAAGTGCATAATTGACTTTACCGTCTAAGCCGTATGCAATAGTAGTTAACAACCCACTTTCAGATTTAACTGGGGCTTCACCAGTATTCATTAACATAAAGCCGCCTGTACCATAAGTATTTTTAACATCTCCACGTTCGAAACAAGCTTGTCCAAATAGTGCTGCTTGTTGGTCACCAGCAATACCTGAAATCGGTACCTCTTGACCGAAGAAATGATAATCTTTAGTGTGAGCGTAAATTTCACTAGATTCTTTAACTTCCGGTAATAATTGTTTAGGTACATTTAATAAATCAAGTAGCTCATCATCCCATTTTAAATCGTAAATATTATACATTAAAGTACGACTAGCATTTGAATAATCTGTAATATGTGCTTCTCCACCAGATAACTTCCAAACTAGCCATGTATCAATTGTACCGAATAATAAATCACCATTTTCAGCTTTTTCTCTAGCTCCATCAACATTATCAAGAATCCATTTAACTTTTGTACCAGCGAAGTAAGGATCTAACAATAATCCAGTTTTATTGCGGAATGTTTCTTCATGACCTTGTTCCTTTAATTCATGACAAATTGATTGTGTTTGACGGGATTGCCAAACAATTGCATGGTATATTGGACGTCCAGTATTTTTATCCCAAATAACTGTAGTTTCACGTTGGTTGGTAATTCCAATACCCTCAATTTGGTCAGCATTAATTTCATTTTCATTTAATACTTCAGTCATAACTGCTAATACTGAAGTCCAAATTTCATTAGCATCGTGCTCTACCCAACCTGATTTAGGGAAGTATTGCTTAAATTCTCTTTGTGCAACACCTTTAATATCGCCTTCTTTATCAAATAGAATGGCTCTTGAACTTGTTGTTCCTTGGTCAATCGACATGATGTATTTTTCCATAAATTTTCTCCCTTTCTGATATGTGAATAAAAACATTTATTTTTTAATTTTGAATAATAAGGAAGTGTACTATATGTATAGCACTTTTCCAAAAAAATTAACCACTAATTTAAGATATTTATTAAATTAATAAATAGACTCAATATCATTTGATTTATTAGATTTGTTTAAAACTAAACCTAATACTAATGTTGCTATTACTAGTAAAATACCTACCGCACAAATTAAATCAAATTGACCTTTATAAAATACTTTATAAATAACTGCTCCAAGCATACCTCCAGCTATAGGTCCTAATACAGGTACTATCGCGTATCCCCAATTAGAACCACCTTTACCTGCAATTGGTAATATAGCATGAGCGATTCTTGGTCCTAAATCACGTGCTGGATTAATTGCATATCCAGTCGGACCACCTAAGCTTAAGCCAATAGCCACGATTAAGCCACCAACAATAAGTGGATTCATTCCATCTGCAATTTTATTTACACCGATAAATAAGATACCTAAACATAAGATTGCTGTACCAATAATCTCACTTAAAAAGTTTGCAAAATAATTCTTAATAGCAGGTGCTGTAGAGAATACACCTAACTTTGCACCCTGATCTTCAGTTGCCTTCCAATGTGGTAAATACATTAACCAAACTAATACACCGCCAAAGATACCTCCAAGCATTTGACAGATAATATAGCCAGGTACTTGAGCCCAACTAAAACTTCCATCCATCGCTAAAGCAATTGAAACCGCTGGATTTAAATGTGCACCTGAAAATTTACCAACTGCGTAAGCGCCCATTGACACGGCTAATCCCCAACCTGCTGCAATTACTATCCAATCAGAATCCTGTCCAGCACTTCGCTTTAAATTGACGTTGGCACAAACGCCACCACCGAAAAGGATAAGAATAGCAGTACCAATAAATTCTGCTAAATATACATTCATGACGAATCCTCCTATAAGACAAAAAGATTCCTACAAAAGCGCTAATAAAGGCATTGCAGAAATCTCTTCGTCTCTTAATCTAATATTAACTTGTTTAAATAATACAAAAAGTTTGTAAGCGTTGTCAATACTTTTGTTAAAAATTTGTCACATTTAAATTGTTTGAAAAATTGTTATGATCGTTTTTTTAAGATTTTAAATTACAGCAAAATTGTTTACGATGATATCTACCATAATAAACGATTGCTTGTTGTAACGTAACTTGCCCCGCTATCAAGTGCTTGAACAATTTCACTTTCTTCATTAATTAAACCACCTGCTATAACTTTTGAAGGGGTTTCTTCATCAATAATTTTAACTATTTTATGTGCAATCCCAGGTAATACTTCAACGAAATCTGGTTCAACCTTCTTAATTAAGTTGATGCTTCTACTTAATGCTTGGCTGTCTATAATAAACACCCTAAAAATCGTTAACTTATTTAACGATTTAGCCTTCTGAATTACTTTAGATTTGGTAGAAACGATCCCTTTAGGATTATAAGTTTGAATTATATACTCACAAGCAAATTCATCGACAGCCATTCCTTTAATTAAATCAATATGAATATAAGTTTCAATTTGATTCGCTTTAAGCAAAGCCATAACACTTTTCAAATGACCGATATGCATATCTAATAATACGCACATCTTATAATCTGTTTTTATTAATTTCTCTAAATCTTTCATGTTGCGTATCGCTGGTAAAACATATTCCTTCATGCGGCATTTTCCTCTCTACATTACACGTTTAAATAGTTTTTCAAGTTCATAATTTGAGAAATTGATAATTATAGGTCTGCCATGAGGACAAGTGAATGGATCTTCTGCTTCACGTAACTGATCTATCAAATCCGCCATTTCATTATTTTTTAAATAATGATTTGCTTTTATTGATTTTTTGCAACTCATCATGATGGCAGCATCTTCACGCATTTTTTTAACATTTACTTTTTTATCGTTTAATACTAACTCAACCATATCTTGAATAATTTCTTCAGCTTCAGCTTTTGGGAACCAAACTGGGTAACTATTAACGATATAATCATGACCGCCAAAGTGCTCTAAATGAACACCCACTTTGTCTAATTCATCTTGATATTGATCAATAATCATTTGTTCATCTTTTGAAAAGTGGAATGTTAGGGGTATTAATAAATCTTGAACTTCATTAGTCACTTCGCCAATTTTTTCTCTAAAATATTCATATTTGATACGTTCTTGTGCAGCATGCTGATCTATCATAAACATGCCATTCTCATTTTGAGCAATAATATAAGTGCCATGCACTTGTCCTACGACTTCCATATATGGAACGCGTCGAGATGGTGTGTTACTCACTTTACCTTTAATATCATTATTATCTTGCTGACTGTATAATGTTTGATAAGATTTCGATGACGCTTCATCACTATTGTTTTGTTCAGTTACAACTTCTTCTGAATCGTTTGTAGATTCGTCATTTAATGATGATGCATCACCTTTGTCTAAATCATTCAAAATTTCTTTTTGAATTTGGAAGTAATCTTTGTCATCTGAACGTTTATTATTATGTACGAAGCTTTCCGTACTTTCATTAATTAACTCATTATTATCTAAATTTGGATTTTGTACTTCAGATTCACTCATATCATAATATTGAGAATTTGTTTTGTCTTGATTAGAGTTACGCTGCCTTCTTTCAAAGTCTAATTTTTGTTGTTCAAATTGATTTAAGACTTTATTTTTTTTAGGCGTTCTATCCAAATCGTTCTGTGGAATTAAAATTCTATCCTTGAATGCATAACGTATTTTCTCAACTATTAATTGATACAATTGCTCTTCCTTAGATAATCTGACTTCTAATTTAGTTGGATGGACGTTCACATCTACTAATATAGGATCCATTTCTATGTTTAAATAACATATCGGGTAGCGTCCTATTGTCAGTAATGTATGATAACCTTCAATAATAGCTTTATTTAGTACAAAATTTTTAATATATCTTCCATTTATAAAAATTGATATATAATGTTTGTTACTTCTTGAGTGTTCTGGCTTAGCCACAAAGCCCTCAAGGTGATAATCGCTTGTATCACCTTGAATGTGCACTAAATCTTTAGCTACTTTAATACCATAAATCTCTGCCATAACCTCATTTGTTTTACCTGAACCATTCGTTTTTAATAACGTTTTTCCATCAGATATTAATGAAATCCGTATATCAGGATGACTCATTGCCATCCGATTCACAATATCTGTAATTTTACCTAACTCTGTGTATAAGCTTTTAATATATTTTAAGCGAGCTGGTGTATTGTAGAAAAGTGATGAAACAGTAATATCTGTACCTTTTTTAGCTTTAGCAGGTTTACGACTTAAAATCTCTCCGTTTTCTGCATAGATTTCATATCCATTTTCTCTATCAGTGCAAGTTTTAAGTGTGACTTTAGCAACTGAAGATATACTTGCTAATGCCTCTCCACGAAATCCTAACGTTCTGATATGAAATAAATCGTCATCGTCATCTAATTTACTCGTGGCATGTCTATGAAACACTAAATCTAAATCATCTTGTTCTATTCCAGTACCATTATCTACTACTCTAATTGAGGATATACCTGATTGTTCTACCTCAATATTAATTTCTGTCGATTTAGCATCGATTGCATTTTCTAGCAATTCTTTCACAACTGAGCTTGGACGCTCTACTACTTCGCCTGCTGCTATTTTATTAGCTAAAGAGGTTTGTAGTTCTTTAATTTTGCCCATTTTCAAACACCTCTATCTCAATTGGTTTTGTAATTCACTTAGTTTTAGTAATGCTTCAATAGGCGTCATGTTTGATATATTAAGATTTTTAATCTGTTCCTCAATTTTACTAGTCATTGTTTCTGAATCAAATAAATCGAAAGACGCTTGCTCAAATTCATTCTCATTTGCATACTTTGTTGTTTGAGACTTTTTATCATTGTTATTTGCATTTTGTGCGTCATCATCTGCAAACCCTTCCACTGAGGCTGAATCTTTAAGAACAGTAATGTTAGAATACTCTTCATTATCAGAAGCCTTTTGACTTTGTTCAAAAGCATCTAATATAACTTGTGCACGGTTAATAACTTCATCTGGCAAGTTAGCTAGTTTCGCTACTTGAATACCATAACTATCATCTACAGCACCATCTTTTACTTTATGTAAGAAGATTAATTCACCTTGATATTCATCTGCAGCCACATGAACATTTTTAAGATTTGGTAGTTCTTGATCTAAAGTCGTAAGTTCATGATAGTGTGTTGAGAATAAAGTTTTCGCATGAGATGTTTGAGCAACATATTCAATCATTGCTTGAGCTAACGCTAGCCCATCATATGTTGAAGTTCCTCTACCAATTTCATCGAAGATTATTAAACTATCTTCTGTTGCGTAAGTTAATGCTTTTTGTGCTTCTAACATCTCTACCATAAATGTACTTTTTCCTGATACTAAATCATCTGCAGCACCTATACGAGTGAATATTTGATCAAATATTGGTAATTCTGCTTTATCACAAGGAACATAAGCTCCCATTTGAGCCATGATGCTTATGATTGCTACTTGTCTCATGTAAGTTGACTTACCAGACATGTTAGGACCAGTTATTAGATATATAAAGTTATCTTTATCTAATTTACAGTCATTAGGTACATAGTCATTGTAGTCCATCACACGTTCAACAACAGGATGGCGAGAGTTCTCTAAGCTTAGCGTTTTATTATCACTAAATTCAGGTTTAACATAGTTGTATTTTTGTGCAATTTCAGCAAAACTTTGTAGGCAGTCAAGTTCAGAAATGATTTTAGCCTGTTTTTGTAGTCTTTCAGTGTACGTTTTAATGTGTTCTCTTAGGCGAACAAATAGTTGATATTCAAGATCTACCGCTTTATCTTCTGCACCTAAAATAATATCTTCTTTTTCTTTCAATTCATCTGTAATGAAGCGTTCGGCATTGGACAATGTTTGTTTACGATGATAGCCAAATTTACTAGGTTCAAATCCTTGTAAATTTGCTCGTGTAATTTCTATAAAATAACCAAACACTTTGTTAAAACTAATTTTAAGAGATTTAATACCTGTACGCTCTCTTTCTTTAGCTTGTAATTGTGCTAACCAATCTTTTCCATTTTTAGAAGCTTCTAAGTATTCATCTAATTGTTTACTAAAGCCTTGTTTAAATAGACCACCATCCTTAATGGAAATAGGCGGTTCTTCGATTAAACTATCTTCTAACACTTGTAATAAGTCTTCTAATGGTTCAAGGGAACTAAATTGATATGATGCTACGTCATTCATACTTTCAAGTAAAGATTTAATATTAGGTATCTCTGAAATTGAATGTTTAAGTTGAATTAAATCACGCGCATTGACATTGCCATAACTGACACGGCCAACAAGTCTTTCTATATCATATACTTGATTTAAATATCCTCGTAATGTGTCTCTCTCAATAAAGTGATTCATGAATGATTCTACTACACTTAGTCTTTCTTCAATTCTTTCTTTATTGATTAATGGTCTGTCTATCCATTGCTTAAGGCGACGTGCTCCCATCGGCGTTTTAGTTTCATCCATTAACCATAAAAGTGTTCCTTTTTTAGATTTTAATCTAATACTTTCGGTTAATTCTAAATTTCTTTTAGCATAGTAGTCCATCTTCATAAAATCCACTGCAGCATACGTTATTGCAGTTTCTAAGTGAGACAAATCTCGTTTTTGAGTATGATAAACATAATCGAGTAATAGTTGTGTTGCTAGATACATATGATTATTAGTTAATTGATTCACTTCATAGCTTGCATCGGAAATAGATTCTCTAATTGTTATAGTTTCTGTAGTTAAATAGATTTGCTTTTTAAGATTTTCATCAATTTCTTGGTTAACAACGATTTCATTAGGATTAATAGTTACAATTTCATTAATCAATGTATCTTGATCTTCAATTTGAGTGGCTTTTAACTCTCCTGTAGAAATATCACAATAGCTAAGGGCGTAGTTACTATCTTGTTTAATGAAACTTAAAATGTAGTTATTTTGATTTTCATCCATACCACCTTGTTCCATGACTGTTCCAGGTGTTACAACTCTAACTACTTCACGTTTTACCATACCTTTAGTTTGTTTAGGATCTTCCATTTGTTCACAAATTGCTACTTTATAACCATTATTTATCAATGTTTCAATATAGCTATTAGCGGAATGATACGGAACGCCACACATAGGTATTGGATTCTCTTTTTTAGCATCTCTTTTAGTTAATGTAATTTCTAATACCCTTGACGCTTCTTTAGCATCTTCAAAAAACATTTCATAAAAATCGCCTAATCTGAAGAATAATAAGCAATCTTGATATTGCGATTTAATTTTTAAATATTGTTGCATCATCGGTGTCGTGTTAGACATATTTTCACAACCTTACTAATTTTTTCCGATTTATTACATGCTTTTAACTCATATATTTTAACATATGAAATGTTACAACGCTCGTGAGTTCATTTTATTGATGTTATTTATTTTTTAGAGTTTAGTTAAAAAATGATTCATCTTAATTTACAAATAAAAAAGATTATCACAACAAAATATAGAACACATACGTTTCATAAACGACTGTACTTTATTTTGGAATGATAATCTCAAATCAACTAAATCAATCTCTTATTTCCAAATTATTATTTTTTAAATCTATCTAGTAAACCTCTTTTTTTCAACATTATAAGTAAGAAATAACTAATAGCAGCTCCGATAAAACTTGAAATAATAAATGCTATCATTAAGGGTTTGACGAAGAAATCTTGCATACCTAAAACCCACGCCATTGGTATGCATAAAAGACTTCCTATAATGCCTGTACCAATTACTTCACCAACAGCAGCCATAAAGATATGTTTTCTATACATATAGAATACACTAGCCAATAGCACGCCAATCATACTTCCAGGAAATGCAAAAAAACTACCAGTACCAAATAAATTTCTTATGATTGATGAAATTAATGCTTGGGCTAAACCGTACCATGGCCCTACAAATACTGCACATAACACATTGATGAAATGTTGAACAGGTGCTGCTTTGACAGGACCTAAGGGTATGATAATAATACTGCTTAATACAACATTAGTGGCAATTAACAGTGCAGTAAGTGTCAATTTTCTATTGTTCATAGTGCTTATCCCTTTCTTCCATTAATCCTTATGTTCATCTTCATTATGTTCATTCAAACGATCTTCCATTGTGCTTATCATTAGTTGTAATAAATCATTTGCTTCATACTGAGCAGAACGAAATTCTTCCACTATTGGTAATTCATTAATTTCATGTTCTAGCGCTTCAATTTCATTTTCTGATTGTTGATAAGCATGTTGTTTCCCATAATTTTGAAAATTAACAGATTGCTTTTGTTGTTTTTTTAAGCGATTCATTTTACTTTCAATATTATGATTTTCATGAATTTGTTTCTCTATATTTTGATAAGATTTTATAAGATCTAAATTTTGAATTTTACTCGTGAGTTGATCGGCTTGTTTTAAAATATCATCTTTACTATACATTTAATTTGTCACCAATGGTGCATCGTTAAATTCTTTGAATGTACCATTTAATGAATATTGTTTTGTTTCATCAATTTCAACATTTACTAACTTACCGATTGCCTCACGTGGACCTTTAAAGTTAACTAACTTGTTCTTTTCGGTATAACCTGCTAAAACTGTATCATCTTTTTTACTTGAACCTTCACATAGAACAGTTACAGTTTTGCCTTCATATTGATTCATGGCTTTTTCTGAATAATGTCCTACTTTTTTATTTAAACGTTGTAATCGTTCTTTTTTAACGTCTTCAGGTACATTATCTTTCATTTTTGCGGCAGGTGTACCATCCCTTTGAGAGTATAAATACGTATAAGCGTGCTCAAATTGAACTTCGTCATATAGTGATAGTGTCTCTTCAAATTGTTCTTCAGTTTCGTTTGGATATCCAACAATGATATCAGTAGTTAAAGCTACATTAGGTATTGATTTTTTTATTCTATTAACTAGATCTAAATAACTTTCTCTTGTATATTTACGTCCCATAATTTTCAATACAGCATTATTTCCTGATTGCACGGGTAGATGGATATGAGGTACAATATTGCCACCTTTAGCTATTACTTCAATCATTCTATCTGTAAAATCCCATGGGTGACTAGTAGTAAAACGTACTCTTGGAATATCAATTTTGGAAATATCTTCTAATAAATCTCCTAATCCATACTCTAAATCCTTAATATCTTTACCATATGAGTTTACATTTTGACCAAGCAAAGTTATTTCTTTATAACCATCTCTCGCTAAACCGCGAACTTCTTCAATAATATCTTCTGGTCTACGACTGCGTTCTTTACCTCTAGTAAAGGGTACAATGCAATATGTACAGAATTTATTACAGCCATACATAATATTAACCCATGCTTTTGTACTACCTTCACGTACTTTAGGAAGGTTTTCAATAATGTCGCCTTCTTTAGACCAAACTTCGACAACCATTGCTTTAGATAGGTATGCTTCTTCTAAAATTTCAGGTAATTTGTGAATATTATGAGTTCCAAAAATCATATCCACATTTTGGTATGATTTAAGTATTTTATTTACTACTGACTCTTCTTGTGACATACATCCACATACACCAATTAATGCTTCTGGTCTATTCTTTTTTAAATGTTTTAAGTTACCAATTTCACTAAACACTTTATTTTCAGCGTTTTCACGAATCGCACATGTATTTATCAAAATAACGTCCGCTTCGTTGATATCTTCTGTGGCAGTATATCCTAAGGCTTGTAATATTCCTGCCATTACCTCAGTATCATGTGCATTCATTTGGCAGCCATATGTTTTTATTAAGAATGTGCGACCTTTGCCCATCCCTTCAAACTTGTCTTCTATATGAAAGTCACGATTATAATTTATATCTTGTTTTCCACGTTTACGTGCTTCTTTTAAACTAGGTGGTTGATAAATTTTTTCGAAATATTTACTATAATCTTTTTCTACTTTTCTATCGCGTTCATCAAGGATATTTATCGTACCAGCTTTTCTTTGTTCTTCGTTCACTTTAAAAAATTCCTTTCTATATGCCCTTATATCATTAGTTCATTATATTAAAATTAATAATAAAGTGCAAAAAGAGTTGAAATAGTTAATAAATTTGTCATTTAAAAAGTGGAATGGGGTGGGATAGAAATAATATTTTTACAATATTTATTTAGATATAATCTTAGCAAAGCAAGATTGACTAGCATTAAAAAAGCTTGTTATAGGTGTTTTTAGATCAGTCAACTACTGCCATTATAAAAAATATAGCCTAAGACACAGATTTATGTCTTAGGCTTATTTCATTTAACCTTTACTTACTCGTTATCATATTTTCCTGTTAACGTTTCAATTGTGATGCCAGCTGGTACATGGTAGAACTTAACTTGACTTATAATACTCGGACATTCTAATTCAACCATTCGTTCATGCAATTTTTGGATTAAAATTAAGCACTCGCTCATATCACCTTGAACTGTGGTCTCAAGCGGGCCAACTCTAAAATGCAATCCAGAATCATCAATAATTTTTATTGCCTCATCTACATAAGGTATAACGTCTTCATTGTTTGGCGTTTTCGGAACGATTTGAATACTCATTAATGTGTCTTGCATCAACAATCACCTCATTCAATATTATTACCTTAATTTTACCACGCCTTTATTTAACTTTCCTTAATTAATTGCCGAGTTAATTGCTTGGCCAAAATCATACATTTTATCATCCCAATTTGATTCATCCATTCTACTTTTACGATTAAACTTATTATTTTTAAATAAAGACTTTCTTAAACTAGATGTTAATTCTATTTGTACCCCAACTTCATTTTTGGTGCAATTAACTATATTATCATCTTGAACACCAGACATGTGACTCGGTGCTTCTTTAACTTCTACACCTATTTGATTTAATTCATTAGCAATACGCTCTTTTAATTGATTATCTTTACCACCGATATAAGCAACGTCTTCTTCACCAAGACATCCATGAATTGTCACAGCACGTTCACTAGATTTTACAAAGTTCATTGCGATATCATTATCATAGTTTATAGATGTCACATGCAATTCATTGTTTCCTTTTGTTCGAATACCGTTAAAGGCGAAATAATTAAATTGCCCTTCATTAGCAATGACCCTAGCAATTTCAGAAGTGGCTGGTTCAATTCCACCACCATGTATTGCCAAAATCGTTACGTCACTATCTCTATCTTCAGTAATTATCTCCCAATCCTCATTCTCAATTGTCTCATTTTGTAATTCTTTCATAGAATGATATTTATCCATTGTAAAAACCTCTCTTAAGTATAATGTTATTATTATTCTTTCCCATTTTATAAATTCTAATAAGTATTTAAATGATTTTTAACAATGATTACTTAAACTAAAATATTTTAATATTTTCTATACATCATTAAGCTATGGTGTTATTATTTTCCATAAAAAAATCTAAAGTTATAAAAAAACTCACTTCAAAACTTAAGGCGTTTTAAAGTGAGCTCATACAATTTCTATACAAATTGAGCAGTTAAGTTATTAAAATCTTCTTCTGTTATATGAATATCGCGTTTAGATAATGCACTTTCATTTAATTCTTCAATTTGAGACTCATATGATGGTGTTTCAGTATCTTGATATACAATACCTTTAACTAGTGATTCATGATCTAGAACAGTCTTCATTGCTAATTGTTTATCTGAAGTATCATAGCCTTCGATATCTTCTAAACTAGTTAAATGTTCTTTAAACCAATCATATGTATTTACTTTGTTGTATGTTACACATGGTGAAAAGACATTTACAAAAGAAAAACCATCATGGTTAATCGCATCCTCAATTAGTTTAGTTAATGCTTTAATATCACTAGAAAAGCCTTGTGCTACAAATGTAGCGCCTGATGATAAAGCTAATTCGAGTGGTGCAACATTCTTCTCGATATTACCTTTAGGGGTAGATTTAGTAACAAAACCTACTGCAGATGAAGGCGACGTTTGACCTTTAGTTAAGCCATAAATTTGATTATCCATAACAATATAAGTCATATTCATATTTCGTCTTAATGCGTGTATGGTATGACCCATACCAATAGCGTATCCATCGCCATCACCACCAGAAGCAATAACTGTTAAATCCTTGTTAGCCATTTTAACACCTTGCGCTAATGGTAAAGCACGTCCATGTATGCCATGTACACCGTATGAATTAATGTAACCAGATAGTCGTCCTGAACAACCTATACCAGTAATAATTGCTACTTCCTCTGGCTCTAACCCTACATTAGCTGCCGCCTTTTGAATAGCTGCTTGAACTGAGAAATCACCACAACCGGGGCACCAATTTGGCTTCACATTATTTCGAAAATCTTTAAATGTAGCCAATTATACCAACTCCTTACTTTCGCTTACTACTTTTTGTCCTTTAGATTCAATTTCATGAGGTAAGAAAGGTGTTCCATCATACTTAGTTTGATTTATTAATTTATTTTGAATAGTTGTATTCATTTTAAGGATATTTGAAAGTTGACCTTGATAATTATGTTCAACAACAATAACTCTAGATGCTTTATCGATAGCTGCTTGAATGACATCTTTCGGCATAGGATGTAGTTGTCGAATCTGCATTGTATTTACTTTTATACCTTGAGCATTTAGTCTTTCTGCGCCTTCTTGAATTGCACCTTTACTAGATATGAATCCTATAAATAGAATATCCGCTTCTTCATGATGCTCATCTAACTCAACAGGCTTTTCAATTAGTATATTTGATGTTTTACGCATTCTTTTTTCCATTTGTTGACGTCTATTTTCAGCCACTTCACTCGGTTTACCTTCTTCATTATGTTCAACGCCAGTTACATGGTGTATGCCACCTTTAACGCCTGGAATTGGTCTAGGTGATATTCCATTTCCTGTTAATGCATATCTTCTAAAGTATTGTTTATCGCCTTCTTCACGTTCAATATCAGATTGTAATAACTCGCCACGATGTATTTGAATTTTATTATAATCTAAGCGTTCGACTGTTTGTTTACCTAACGATAATTGTAAGTCACTCAATATAATTACTGGGCATTGATATTCTTCGGCTAAATTAAAAGCCTCAACAGTTAAATAGAATGCATCTTCAGCATCTGTAGGAGCAACTACTATTTTAGGTATATCTCCATGCGTACCATAAATCATTTGCATTAAATCTGATTGTTCTTGCTTGGTTGGTAAACCTGTAGATGGTCCACCACGTTGAGTATTAATAATGACTAAAGGTGTTTCAGTCATACCTGATAGGCCTATGGCTTCCATCATAAGTGATAAACCTGGACCAGCACTAGCAGTAAATGCTCTGACACCTGCATAATTAGCACCAATTGCCATATTGGCTGCAGCAATTTCATCTTCAGTTTGTACTACGGTACCGCCTACTTTTGGGACGTTTGCAATCATATATTCCATAATTTCAGATGCCGGTGTAATTGGATAAGCAGCCATGAAACGAGAACCAGCTGAAATCGCACCTAATCCAATAGCATCATTACCAATCATATATAAGTGTGGATTCTCTTCAGTCGTTTGTAGTTTGAAGTCTCCTTGTAAATCATTTAATTGTTCTTTCATCAATGTATAACCTTGATTTAGAGCTTCAATGTTCATTTCTACAACTTTTTCACCTTTTTTAGTAAACATATTAGTTATAAGGGTTTCAAATGTTGCAGTATCTAAATCCATGATTGCACATGTTGCTCCTATAGCAACCATGTTTTTCATTAATGCAGTACCTAATTCTTTAGCTGTGCTAGTAAAAGGTAATTCAATAAGTTGAGCACGACATTGTTCAGGTTTTGTCGGTTTAACTTTTGCATCAGCAATAATAATGCTATCTTCACGCATTTCATGATGATTCAATTCAATCGTTTCTTGATCAAAAGCCACTAGAATGTCTAAATCATCACTGATTGCATGTACAGGTGCAGTAGATACTCTAATTTTGTTATTAGTATGTCCACCTTTTATACGACTTGAGAAATGTCTATATCCATATAAATAATAACCTTTACGGTTCATTGCTGTGGCAAAGATTTCTCCAGTCGATTCGATACCTTCACCTTGTTGTCCGCCCACTTTCCATGATATTTGTGATTTCATATCATATGCCTCCTGTGGAATTAATTCATAATAAATCATAACAAAAATAACCACCGTCTTACTATGACAACAGTGGCAATTATTTAAATTCATACTAATGGACTATATTCATTCATCTATAAATTTCTTTTAAATTATTTATTAAATGGATGATCATCATTAATTAAAATTCTTTCAATTTGCTTTGTTTTTCCATCTTTATCTAAATCTATAATAACACCAGATAGAACACTTCTTCCATCATCCGGCACAACATGACGCTGTGGTAAGCTTGTGATAAATCTCTCTATTACTTCATCACGATTAATACCTAATATACCATCGTAATATCCTGTCATACCAACATCAGTAATATACCCTGTGCCATTCGGTAGTACACGTTCATCTGAAGTCTGAATGTGTGTATGCGTACCAACTACCGCACTTACTCTACCATCTAAATACCATCCCATTGCATTTTTTTCTGATGTCGTTTCTGCATGAAAATCAACAAATATAAAATTAGTCTCTTTTTTAGCCTCTTCAATAAGTTGATCAGCTTTTTTAAAAGGGTCGTCGATATCTTGCATAAATGAACGGCCTTGCAAATTAATAATTGCTAATTTAATATCATTAATTTGAATAAATCTCATGCCTACACCAGGTGCTTCACTTGGAAAATTAGCGGGTCTTACCATTCTGTTTGCATCATCAATAAAGTCATAAATTTCACGTTGGCCGTATGTATGATTACCCATCGTCATGAAATCAACGCCATCTCTTAATAATTGTTTATATAACTTTTCAGTTAGACCCTTACCGTGCGCTGCATTTTCAGCATTAACGATACTTACAGTAGGTCTATATGATTTTTTTATTTTAGGTAAATATTCAGCAATCGCATTTCTTCCAACTTTACCTACGATATCTCCAATAAATAATATCCTCATTGAATGTTCATCCTCTCATAAAAATAGTTTAATTCATATAGGTCTATAATAAAAGAGGATATTCATACTCTTTTTAAATTTGATATCTATTTTCTTTAGCATGTATACAACATATGTTAAGATAGGTTTATCAAAAGTAATAGGAGTTGTAAAATTTACATGTCAATTAATATTGATCCAGAGAAGTTTGCAGAATTAGTGGTAAAATCTAATCCATCTAAATCTGAAGATGCAGAAGATATCGCTAAAGAAAGTCTTGAATTATACATCAACGCTTATCGTTTAGCTGAAAGATATTCAAATATTGCTACTAATTGCTATGATACAGCAGAAATAATTTCTGAATTAAGAAAAACAGATTTACAACTTAAATAATTTATAAGACTATCAATTAAGGATAAGCATGAACATCAAATAGTTTAAGTTTACAATGAAAATTTATATTAAATGATTGAACTTTGAGTATGTCCTCAATCAGTTTGTACTTTTTGGTTCTAGTCATTTATTTGGAGTGAGACTATGAATTCGTAATGAATTCAATCTCACTCTTTTTTAATGACAACATTTCACCTACTTTATTAAATTCAATTAATAATTGAATTTTAACTGAAAAGAAAAAACAGACCCAAAATTTGGATCTGTTAAAAACTATTTCGCATACTCTACTGCTCTTGTCTCTCTTACAACTGTCACTTTGATGTGACCAGGATATTGTAATTCATCTTCTATTTGCGTTTTAATGTCTTTAGCCAGTCTGTATGACTTCAAGTCATCTATTTCATCAGGGGAAACAATAACTCTAATTTCTCGACCTGCTTGAATAGCGAATGCTTTTTCTACACCATCATAACCTTCAGAAAGTGTTTCTAAGCGTTCTAATCTACGTATATAGTTTTCAAGCGTTTCTTTACGAGCACCTGGTCTAGCCGCAGATAATGCGTCAGCAGCTGCTACCAGAATTGAAATAATAGAAGTTGGTTCAACATCACCATGATGAGAGTGAATAGCATTAATTACAGTTTCATTTTCTGCATATTTTTTAGCTAATTCAACACCTATTTCTACGTGGCTACCTTCAACCTCATGATCTATCGCTTTACCAACATCGTGAAGTAATCCAGCACGTTTGGCCAAGCTAACATCTTCTCCTAGTTCAGCAGCTAGCATTCCAGATAAATGCGCCACTTCAATAGAATGTTTCAAGACGTTTTGACCATAACTAGTTCTATAATTTAGACGACCTAAGACTTTAACTAAGTCTGGGTGCATATTATGAACATTGATTTCGAATGTTGCTTGTTCACCAGCATCTCTAATAATGTCATCTACTTCTTTTCTAGCTTTATCTACCATTTCTTCAATTCTGCCTGGATGGATGCGTCCATCTGAGACTAAATTAACTAATGCTGTACGCGCGATTTCACGTCTAATTGGATCAAAACCAGATAAAATAACCGCTTCTGGTGTATCATCAATGATTAAATCAATACCTGTTAATGTTTCTAAAGTTCTAATATTTCTACCTTCTCTACCAATGATACGACCTTTCATCTCATCATTTGGTAAATTAACTACTGAAACTGTTGATTCAGTTGTATGGTCAGCAGCTAATCTTTGAACGGTAGTAGCTAATAATTCATTTGCTTTTTTATCAACTTTTTCTTTAGCTTCTTTCTCTTTTTCTTTAACAAGTACTGCAATATCTTGTGACAGTTCTTCTTCAACCCTTTGAAGTTGTTCATTTACAGCTTCTTCTTGAGTGAGACCGGAGATGCGTTCTAGTTCTTGTTCATGCTTCATTATTAATGTCTGAACACTACTCTCTTTTGCATCTACTTGTTGTTGTCTTTCTTCAAGTTTAGATTCTTTTTGTTCTAAAATCTCATCTTTTTTATCGAGAAGATCAGATTTTCGATCTAAATTTTCCTCTTTTTGAAGAAGTCGGGCTTCTTGTCTTTGAAGCTCACCACGTCTTTCACGTAGTTCTGATTCAGTTTGTTCTCTTATGATTTGGTTTTCTTCTTTTGCCTCTAATAATTTTTCCTTTTTGATATTATCAGCTTCTTTTTGACCTTGCTTGATAATATCATCAGCAGTTTGTCTAGCTTGTAATTGCTTTTGATGCAATAAATTTCGGGCTACAAAATACCCCACAACAACCCCTAGAATAATCCCCAGCAAAATGAGTAGGAGGTTTAATAAATTCACATAAACACCTCCTTTTTCTAGGTATTTGCTTTGTATATCAAAATCTCTTTATGATTTTTATAAATGTATAATAATTATACATATTAATTGTACGTTTATTAACTTGTTAGTGTCAAGATATGAAATTGCACTGTATTTCGAATTTACATATATTACTTACTATATGTAAGTTTATATAAAAACAAAAATCCTACTACAATGTTAAGTGATAAAAAATGCCTCCTAGTATTTCATTTATTCAATGCTTAATACTAGGGTATCTTATCAAATGTAGCAGGCTTATTTCATATAATAAAAGTGAATTTTAGTGAACTGACGTATTTTACTAAAACTTTATTGCTATATAGTTAGCGAAATATTCACTTCAATAATTAAAATTGTAAATACTATTCTTCATCGAATAAGGTTTGCGGTGCATCTTCTTTTTCATCAACATCTCCATCGAAAATACCAAGTTTCTCTCGTAACTTACGATCGATTTCTTCTTTAACTTGAGGATTTTCTTTAAGGTATATTTTTACATTTTCTTTACCTTGACCCATTCGATCACCATTATATGAGTACCATGCACCTGATTTATCTACGATGTCATTTTCAACACCAAGATCAATCAATTCACCTTCTTTAGAGATACCTTGACCATACATAATATCTACTTCAGCGACTCTAAAAGGTGGTGCAACTTTGTTTTTGACAACTTTAATTTTAGTTCTGTTACCAACAATTTCTTGGCCTTGTTTTAACTGCTCAGCACGACGAACTTCTAAACGAACAGAACTATAGAATTTTAATGCACGTCCACCAGGTGTAGTTTCTGGGTTACCAAACATTACACCAACTTTTTCACGAATTTGATTAATGAAAATGGCTGTTGTATTTGATTTTGAAATTGCACCAGATAATTTACGTAACGCCTGTGACATTAAACGAGCTTGAAGTCCTACATGCGTATCGCCCATTTCACCTTCAATTTCTGCTTTAGGTGTTAATGCGGCAACAGAGTCAACTACTACAATATCAACCGCACCACTTCGAACGAAAGCTTCAGCAATCTCTAAACCTTGTTCACCATGGTCTGGTTGTGATAGATATAAATTATCAATATCTACACCTAATGCTTCTGCATATACCGGATCAAGCGCGTGTTCAGCGTCGATAAATGCAGCAACGCCACCGTTCTTTTGTACCTCTGCAATAGCATGTAAAGCTACTGTTGTTTTACCAGAACTTTCAGGTCCATAAATCTCTATAATTCTACCTTTAGGATAGCCACCTACACCTAATGCGTTATCTAATGTAACTGAACCACTTGAAACACTTGAAACACGGCGTCCTTTATTATCGCCTAGTTTCATAACGGCACCTTTACCGAATGATTTTTCCATATTTTTTATAACTGTATCTAAAGCTTTTTGACGATCATTATCCAAAGCGAAACCTCCTATTAACGAGTTAATCATCGTATTAATATCTTAATTAATACTATACATTTAATTGAATCTAATTACAAGTATTTTGCGAATATTTGTTCGCTTTTAACGATAAAAGACAAGACAAAATCGAACAAACGTACTAAATAAGTGCTCTAGTTTTCAAAAATATTAACTATTTAAACCAATTTATTAAATTTATCATGGCATAATTTTGACTTCTGCTTTTTAAAATATTTCGTTTTAGAGGCATTTTAAATGTCTCATATTTAAACACACTGTCATCATAGTACCCAAGATAAACTTGTTCTTGATTGTGTAATAACGCTATACCCCAATCAGTTTTATATAAATCTTTTACATATTGAGATACATATTTTAATTTATCTAGAATATCATCAAAATCAGAAACAAAGACTGATGAATCAGGTAGTTGTCCTTTCAATAAATGATTTAAATCTTGGTTTTTCAAACGTGTATATAGTGCACCATTTGTCACACCATCATATATACTGAAACTTTTATTTATAATATTCATCAAAGCTTGTTCTATAACGATATCATCCGAACCGTAATAATAGTCACCTATTCTTGCAAGAATCTTCTCTTTAGTAGGTTCAATTAACTTTTTGCATTCATTTTCTGTATTGGCATTAGCAGTTAATCTAATATAAACTTCATGCGTACCAGCTAATGGAGCAATAGTTGGATTTTCTTGACTATCAATTAAATCCATTAACTCTGTTTCAACTTGAGATTCTCCAATTCCAGCGAATCTTAATTGTTCTGAGTGTATAACTCTATCTTCATCCATTAAATAAGGTAATAACTCATTCTTTGCCATTGGTTGCATTTCACTTGGTGGGCCAGGTAACAAAATGACTTTCTTATCTTCATATTCCACCAACATACCAGGTGCCATCCCATAATTGTTTTGTAATACTTTTGCACCTTCAATAACCAAAGCTTGTTGCTTATTATTGGGCGTCATTTCTTGTCCTTGTTCTTTAAAATAATTCTCAATATATTCTAATGCATTCGTATCTGTCACAAGATTTTTACCAAGCACCTTCGCAACAGTATGCTTTGTTAAGTCATCTTTTGTAGGTCCTAATCCCCCAGTAAACACGAGTGTATCAAAACGTTTTAACCCCTCTTTGATAACATACTCTAATCTTTGAGGATTATCGCCAATCACAGTATGTTCGACTACGCTTTTACCAATACTATTAAATAATCTTGATAAATATTGTCCATTCGTATTAGCAATTTGTCCTAATAATAACTCAGATCCAACAGCTATTATTGAAATATTCATGTCCATTTATCCCCCTAACGATAATTCTTGCACAACATCTATCATTATAATGCAAAGTATGACATTTATTCTAAAAATTGAACTAAAAAACCAAGAATAAATAGGAATAGAATTATCTTTCTATCACTATCATTCTTGGTTGTATTTCACTAATTTAATGTTTGAAAACATCTCTACCTTTATAAAAGTATTCAATACCAGATAAAATCGTGAATAAAACACCAATATAAAGTAATACTTGTCCAATTTGAATGCCTATCCATGTTGCTAACAAATCACCTAATAAAATCCAAATAATTGCAACCATAGTTACAGCAGTTTTAATTTTACCTAATTGACCAGCAGCACTAACAAACCCTTGTTCAATCTGTAATAGACGTAATCCTGTAACAGCAAATTCACGTGCAATTATAATGATTGCTACTACTGAATTTGTAAGTCCTAATTGAACCATAACAATTAATGCACTGGAAACTAATAATTTGTCAGCTAGGGGATCTAAGAATTTACCCATATTAGTTACAAGTTGCCATTTTCTAGCTAAGTACCCATCTAGGAAATCACTTAAAGAAGCTACAATGAAAATGATAGCAGCAATAAGTTGTTCAATACGGATTTCAAATCCACCTAAAATAGATACATTGCCAAATCCAAAGTTTACTAGAGCAAATAATATGAAAAGCGGAATTAATATTACTCTGAAAACCGTAATTTGATTTGGAATATTCATGTTAAAGCCTCATTTCTAAATTTATCTCTCATTTTATAATAGTAACACAGCTAAGACCCATAAGATAAAAGTTATTATAATAATGCCACCAATAATTATCATTAATTGTAAATGTTCTTTACTCTTAGTACGATATGTAGGCGCGTCATCATTATGATATCTATATAAAAGTTCATTCAATTGATGTTGACTATCTGGTATTTCCTCTTGATGCGCTTGAATCAGTTGTTGTGAATCAATATTTACCACACTCGCATAACGTCGAATAAAACCCTCTGCGTAATCAACTTTAGCTAATTTATCAAACTGATTTTGTTCGATTAATTTCAACGTATCACGTTTAATTTGAGTGCGCTCTTCTAATTCTGCTAACGTCATTCCTAGCCTTTCACGTCTACCTTTTAATGTTTCACCAATTGTCTTCACTTTTAAAAGCCTCCACAACCACTATTCAAAAAATCCAAATCCTCCGCCAAACATGTCTTCTCCAAAGTCTAGCGAGTTTTTACTTTTAACTGTTTGTTGTTTCATTTGATCATATTCAATTTCTTGATTTTCATTTTCTCTTAATTCAATAATATAATCAAAATCATCCATGCTATAATTACCCGATTCCACAAATAAATCTGGATGTTCAACCACTTTGATTGATGGTAAGGTCATTACTTCACGCACTAATTCTTGATGCTTAGGGTTTGATTCTCTAGCAGTGACAGCGCCATCAATAATATAAACATGGTTAGAATCATATTCTCCTTTAATAAGAGAGCTTCGTACAGTTTGCTTAATCAATGTAGAACTAATAAATAGCCATCGCTTATGCGCACATACACTTCCTGCTACGATTGATTCCGTTTTTCCGACACGTGGCATACCTCTGATACCAATTAATTTATGACCTTCCTCTTTAAAAAGTTCTGCCAAAAAATCTACCAATAAACCTAAATCTTCACGTTCAAAACGAAAAGTTTTTTTATCATCGGCGTCTTGTTCAATATAACGTCCATGTCTAACAGCCAATCTATCACGTAATTCAGGTACTCTTAATTTAGTAATTTCTATCTCACTAAGCTCATTGATTATATGTTCAAAGCGATTAACTTTCTCAAGACTGTCCGTTTTAATTAATAACCCTCGTCGACCTTGATCAACCCCGTTAATCGTAATGATACTTATACCTAACATACCAAGTAAACTCGAAATATCACCCAGTAAACCTGCTCGGTTAACTGTGATTTCATATTCAAGATACCATTCTTTCTTTTCGGCTACTGTCATCAATATCCGCCCCTTGTTTTAAATGGTAACCTACCATCGGAATATTAAAATTAGTAATCATATTATAGCATTTAGAACTTGGTTCAAAAATCTTTTTTTAATGTGTAAGGGAAATTTACTATAGCTAATAGAATAGTGACGTTAAATGCTATCACATCCTCAATTGTCACAACTTAAATGTACCAAGCGCCGTTTACTTTTTGAACAGTTCCAGTAATACTTTTCGCCAAAGGATTCCATAGATAAGCACACGTATGCGCAATTTCACAAGGATTGATCATTCTTTGCTGAGGTAATTCTTCTAATATAGCTTTCAATTCATCTGAATTAAAAACTTGTGACATATTTCCACTTACAAAACCAGGCGTGATAGCATTAACAGTGACATTAGTCATCGCTAATTCTTGACTTAACGCTTTTACGAAACCGATTTGTGCACTTTTCATTGCCGAGTAAATTGTTTCCATACTCGCACCTGTTTCACCCCAAATGGATGAAATAACAATAATTCGACCAAACTCACTTTGACGTATTAAGTCTATAAAATAACGACAACATCTAATTAACTGCTTAACATGAATGTTATAACTAAGATCAATATCTATATCTGACATATCTTGCAATAAGCCATACAAAGCTGTACCACTACTGTATATCAAACAATCTAAATATTTGATATGAGCAAAGGTAGTTTCCAAATCAATATTTTGCGTCAAATCAGCTTGTATAAATTCGACTGCTTCCCCTTTGTACTTATCTTGTAATGCTTTTAAATCTGATTGAAAATATTGAATAATTACTTCATTACCTTCTTCTAATAAACGCTCTACAATTGCTGTTCCAATAGTGCCTGACCCACCAAGTACTAACGCTCTCATTAAGCTTTAGGCTCCAATCGACTATCAACCATATTATTGATATTTAAAAATTTAGTGGCAGTTTCGTTAATACTATCTAATGTTATATTATCTATAATATCTAACATATCGAATACACTGACGCCCTCAAAGTATAATTTAGAATATTGGTTTGCAATATATTCAGGTGAATTCAAACTTGAAATAAATTCCCCAATAAATTGTTTTTTCAACAATTCAAATGCTTCTTGATCATCAAGATTACCACAATACTTGTTTAGCTCACTTAACAACACTTCTTTTAACTTATCTGGATATTGCGTTGCACTTGTAATAATTGAAAAACAATATGTAGGTTCGAGTACAAATTGATATCCAAAAGTTTCGTCTATCAAATCTTCATTTAATAAAGTCTGATAAAATTCAGTTTCCTCACCAAATATTAATTCGAAAAATAGTGTCATTTCTAAATCATGTTGTACATATTCATGTGGTGACGCTTCAGTTGGTTCATTTTTAAAACCTAACATTAATCTAGGAGATTGTAATTTCATTTCTTCTGAAACAAAAGGTGTTATAACATTTGTTGGTTCATCAACAGTTGCTCGTTCAATGCTAGGCTGATTCGTCTTATCCCTTTTATTTTCATGAGTTTCAACTATGTCACGTATGTTTTCAGGATTGACATCTCCGACGACAAATAACACCATATTTGATGGATGATAAAATGTTTCATAACATAAATATAAATCATCTTTAGTAATGTTATAAATGCTTTCAACGCTTCCTGCTATATCAACTTTAATAGGGTGCTTTTGATACATAGCACGTAAAGTATTAAACATAATTTTATAACCAGGTTGCTCCTGATACATCTTTATTTCTTCAGCAATAATACCTTTTTCTTTATCTACCGTTTCCTTAGAAAAGAAAGGCGTTTCAACCATTTCTAGTAATCTTAAAATATTCCTTTCAACATTATCTGTTGCACTGAACAGATAGCTAGTGCGATCAAAACTAGTAAATGCGTTTACTTGAGCATTGTCATTGGCAAATGCAGTGAATAAATCTTCAGTATCATCTTTCTCAAATAACTTATGCTCTAAAAAGTGAGCGACACCGTCTGGTACGGTCACAAAATCATTTTGATTATGAGGTTTGAAAGTATTATCAAGAGAGCCAAATTGAGTAGTATACGTTACAAATGTCTTTTGGAATCCATTTTTGGGGATAACAAATAAACGTAAACCATTAGTTAATTCATGTTCAAAAACACGTTCATCAATCAGTTCATAGTATGTTTCCCTCATTAAGAATGATCCCCCTTTGTAAGTACATATATGGTATCTAGTTCTGCTTTATTAGCCATTGATATCACATCATCCTTTGTTACTTTTTGAATGTGATCTATGTAGTTTTCATCTGTTTGTTTATAATCTAACAGTAGTTGATTTTGCATGACCTCAATGATACTTTTAGGTCGATCGGTTATTTCGTGCCTATGAGAAATGATAATTTTTTTAGCAAGTTCTAATTTATCTATATCAAATTCACCGCGTTTAAACTTATCAAACTCCTCTAAAATTGTATCTTTAGCAAGTTCATATTTATCTGCTGAAACACCGCTTAATACAAAAAGATAACCGTTTTTACCATCTAATTGAGAGTGTATTGAATATGCTAGACTTTGTTTTTCACGCACTTCATTAAATAATACAGATGATGGATCGCCACCGAACATCGTGTTTAATACAACCAATGCATAATAATCATTTGCCCCGAATCGTGTTGGAAAACGATAACCCATATTTAATTTAGCTTGATCAACTTCATCTTCTTCAACTATATATTGTGTTTCTGAACTTGAATCTTTTAAATTAAGTTGATTAGTTTTCGCTATTGTAAATGGATTAATCGTAAATTTAGATTGAATTAATTGTTTAACTTCTTGTTTATTTACGTTACCTACTACATAAATGGAACATAGGTCATTACTAATCATGTTTTGATATGTATTATATAAATTTTCAGGTGTGATTGTACTAATTTTTTCAATCTGACCTGTCGCTAAATGACGATAAGGTTCATCTTTAAACATATATTTTAATAAATTCAAGAAAGAATATTGTGCTTTATTATCAATTACAGCTTCAATTTTCTTTGATAATAATGATTTTTCTTGATTTACAAACGTTGTGTTAAAGGCATTATTCTCTATAAGTGGATTCATTATCACTTCATATAGTACATTTAATCCTTTTTCAAATAAGGGGGGTGAATCTTTTAAATAGCGTTCGTTAACTATTTCTAACGAGATAGTGATAACGTGTTTATCTTTAAATTTTGAGACAAAACTATGTATGTATGCACCATATAGTTCAGATAGATGTTTACTAAATGCTTTATCCGTGGACCATTTTTTTGTAGCACGTATTAACAACTTGCTTAACAATGATCGTGCTGTAATAGTTTCATATTCTAAAGGTGCCATAAATTTAAAGGTAATCAAAGTTGTCTTAAATTTATCTGTAGGTAACACATCAATATGTATTTGATGCTCATTATTAGTTTGTTGTTCTAACATTCATCCACACTCCTTAATATTGTTTCTATATTTTTGTACGCGTCAATTTAAATTTAACTAGACTGCTTTTCACATAATTTAATGAGTATAAAATAGGTTTACCCATTTCGTCATAATGTACAACCTTTAATAGCATTAAACCTTCATGTGGAGATGCGTTTAGAATATCAGAAATATGTGGTTCATAACTAATGGCTTCAACCTCTGTTTCAGCTGAAGCGACTTTATGTCCCGTATTAGTCTCTATTGCATTTAACATAGAACCATCGCTCACTTGATAGTCTGCACATGTTAGATAATCTTCTGCGATTTTATCTAAACAATAAATTACTGGTTGGTGGTTGGCAGTACGCAGTCGTTCAATGATTGTAATAGGTTGTTTATCATTGATACCTAACATTTGTGCATCCAGTACGGAGGCAGGTTGTTGCTCTAAACTTAAATATTCCGTGCCTGAGTGGTAGCCAGCTTCTTTAATCATATCGTTGATGCTAAATAATTTATTCAATGGATAGAAGAAGGGGTGCAATGTTTTTACGCTTGGTCCTTCTTCAAAGTTATCTGTCAAGACTTGTTCAGTTATGAGTTCACCAATCGCTTCATAGACATCATCAGTTTTTACATTTAATTCTCTAGCAATAGATAAATTGCTAGGTAGTTTATCACCAGGTTTTAAAGATTGTTCTTTAATCTGCTTAAGAATATATTCTTTCACTTTAAAAGCTGAGTTTAACTCTGTCATCATTTACACCTCTTCATCATCTAAATTTACTAATACTTGTCTAGGTTTACTACCCTTTTGTGGTCCGATAACTTGGTTACGTTCCAAATCGTCCATTAATCTAGAAGCACGATTATAGCCAATCCTAAATTGTCGTTGCAATAGTGAAGTACTAGCTTTCTGTTGTTCAATTACAAATATATATGCATCTTCATATAAAGCGTCTTCACTCTTCATTTCTGATTTATCTACTGGCGCATCTGGTTCCATTTCTTTCACATAATTTGCTTTTTGTTGTTCAACAACATAGTTAACTACATCTTGCACTTCTTGATCACTTAAGAAAGCACCTTGTACACGCGTTTGAGCTGATTCACCATTTCCTACATATAACATATCACCTTTACCAAGTAATTTTTCAGCTCCACCAGAGCCTATAATTGTTCTAGAGTCAGTTTGAGAACTTACTGCGAACGCAATACGTGATGGTATATTATTTTTGATTATACCAGTGATTACATCTACAGATGGTCTTTGAGTAGCAACAATTAAATGAATGCCTGCTGCTCTAGCCATTTGAGTGATACGTTGAATTGCGTTCTCTACTTCTTTGCCTGCAACCATCATTAAATCAGCTAACTCATCTACAATGACTACTATATAAGGTAATTCTGCTTGTTTTTCATCAAGTTCTTCATTCTGACGGCGTATAAATTTATTATACCCTTCAATATTACGTGTAGATGAATGCTGGAATAAATCATATCGTCGTTCCATTTCAGCAACTACCTTCTCTAATGCTTGAGAAGCTTTGTGTGGATTTGTAACTACCGGTATTAATAAATGTGGCACCCCATTATAAACATTTAATTCCACCATTTTAGGATCAATTAACATAAGTTTAACTTCATGAGGTTTTGCATTTAAAAGAATACTAGTAATAATGCCATTGATACATACTGACTTACCACTACCAGTTGATCCTGCAACTAATAGGTGGGGCATTTCATTTAATTGAATTGTCATTGGTTCACCAGAAATATCTCTACCAAGTCCAACTTCCAGCTTATTACTCGCTGGGAATTTAGATTCAAGAACTTCTTTAAGCGTAACTAAAGAAATCTTATCATTGGGTACCTCTATACCAACAGCTGATCGACCTGGAATTGGTGCTTCAATTCGTACATCTTTCGCTGCCAAAGCGAGTGCAATATCATTATGCAAATTAACAATTTTACTAACCTTAACTCCTTGGGCTGGTTGGATTTCATATTGTGTAACAGCTGGACCAATTTTAATTTGCTTAACTTTTGCATTTACACCAAAATTTTTCATTGTTGATTCGAGTATCTGGCCTTTACGTTGAACTTCAGACTTAGATGTAGATTGTTGCTTAGCTGGCTGATTAAGTAATGATAATGGAGGAATGTGATATGCCATATTTGACTCTTCACCAGCTTCGGAAATTGTTCCTTTCATTTGATGATTATCATTTGAATTCGACTCTGGTAAATTTTCATCCTCTAGATTTGTTTCATCGTTACTACTATTCTCTTTATCAATATCTTCACTATTTAAACCAAAACGTCTTTTCTTACGTTTATTAGTTGTTGTTTGTTTACTTTCTTGCGATTCACTATGTCCATATATAGGAATATCTTCTGGTTCAGTACTAACTTCAGGGAAATCACTAACATCTTTGATTTGTTCTGACTTAAGTTGTTCTTGTTCTAATTTATGTTGTCGTAGACGTTCACGCTCTTCTTCTTTTTCACGTTGACGTTCTTCTTTTTTAAGTTTGTTTTGTTCTCTTTTTACTTTGAAATTAGATGATGCACTTTGACTTGAGTTTCTCATTTTATCAATTGATGCTTTAACAACATCTCTATGTCTAAGTTTAAGCAATAAAATAATACTAGAACTTAATAAAATTAATGTAAGAATGATGACACCGGCAATTGAAATGAGTGGAATAAATATTTTAAGTAAATAAAATCCTATTAATCCCCCACCAAAATTCGGAAAATGACTATGTTCATAAGCCTTATAGACATAGGATAAAACAGGTTCTCTTTCAGATACTGCACCTTTTTGAAAATGATAAATAATTTGTGTTGTAATTAATAAGACAAATTGTAATGATATTAACCCAAAAGTCCGTCTTGTTTTAGGAAATTTCTTCTGCATTGCAATATAGACTGTAATCAAACTTAGTAATATGTATGTTAAATAGCGACTCATTCCAAACAAATAATTGAAAAAGCTATCAATCATTCGACCAACAATTCCTAATTGGAACATTCCCAGAACCGACAAAATGACTATAATGATTGCAACGATATAGCGAATTGAGCTATCTTTTTTCTGTTGCTTTTTCTTAGTCGATTTACGAGCTGTTGCACCCTTTTTACGAGTTGTTGTTTTTTTCTTAGTTTGTGGCAAAATAGTACACCTTCTTTATTTCTCACTTAGTATTTCTTTTTATACAAATATTTATAGTATTCCGATATGTATTAATAGTATTTTT
The DNA here is from genome assembly GCF_001836805.1 of Staphylococcus sp. HMSC062A01. Classification (NCBI taxonomy): domain Bacteria; kingdom Bacillati; phylum Bacillota; class Bacilli; order Caryophanales; family Staphylococcaceae; genus Staphylococcus; species Staphylococcus sp. HMSC062A01. The sequence continues at coordinate 61,486 of NZ_KV830603.1, read as the reverse complement.
AAAAGTATGAAAGAGGTTGGAACAATACCAACCACATTTAGACTTATCGTCATAAACTAAAGTGAATAATTTAAGTAATGAGTTTACATAACCTTTTAAATTATTACACAACTGTGATGTTGTCCCGACCTCTTTTGGATTGTATATATCTTAAATTTCTGAAATAACTGGAATAATCATTGGACGACGTTTTGTACTTTCAAATAGTAATTTACTGATTTGATCTCGCATATTCTGTTTGATGTCAGACCACTCAATACGTTTCTCTTGAAGACCTGCTTCAACAATTTCACGAACCTTATCTTCTGCTTCCTTCATTAGTTCTTCACTTTCACGGACGTATACAAAGCCACGTGATTGAATTTCAGGACCAGCAGCAATTCGTCTATTTTTCGGATCCAATGTAACAACTGCAATAAAAATACCATCTTCTGCAAGTAAATGACGATCTCTCAATACGATATTACCGACATCTCCTACACCAATACCATCGATAAGAATATTGCCAGAATTAACTTTCTCGTTTAATACCATATCTTTACCGTCGTAATGAATAACGTCTCCCTTTTCGACTAAGAAAATTTTCTCCGGCGCCACACCAGATTCGTTAGCCAATTTAGCATGCGCAATTTGCATTTTAAATTCACCTTGAACAGGGATAAAGTATTCAGGTTTCATAATATTAATCATCATTTTTAATTCTTCCATGCAACCATGACTAGATGCATGAATCTTTTTATTGTTAGGAATAATATATGCACCTGCGCGCACTAATTCATTCAGTGTATCAGCAATGATAACTTCCATATTAGCTGATGCTGTAATTGCTAAATATACTGAATCGCCTTCTTCAATATTCATTATTTTGTGTTTCTGTTGGGCCATTTGGCTCAATGCTTCGATAGGTTCGCCTTCCATACCAGTGGCAATAATTACGACTTCATTTTTAGGATAATTTCCAACTTCGTTAATAGGGATTAACAAGTCTTTAGGAATGTCAAAATATCCCATTTTACGTGCAATATTAAACGAACTTTCAAGTGAACGACCTAAAAATGAAACTTTACGATTTAATTTGCTTGCAGTGTTCAATACTTGTTGAATTCTAATAAAGTTTGAAGCATAGCATGACACAATTAAGCGTCCTTGTACTTTCGCAAAAGCATCATAAATGTGCGATTCTATAACATTCTCAGGTGTATTATATCCAGGTTTCTCAGCTTCTGTTGAGTCACTGATTAATGCGAAGACACCATCTTCAGCTATTTCAGCCATACGTTTGATATCTGGTGTGTAATGTCCTTGTAAACTTTGATCAAATTTAAATTCACCTGTATAAACGATTGAACCGTATGAAGTATGAATGCAAATTCCTAAACTATCAGGAATGCTGTGTGTAGTGTTAAAGAACGTAATATTAACATTTTTAAATCTCATTACTGAATCATGATTTACAGTATAATAACGTACTTTCTTTTTAACATTACGTGACTTCATATTTTCTTTAACAAGTGCTAACGTTAATTTAGAGCCATATACTGGTGCATCAATTTGTTCTAAAATGTAGCTAACTGCACCAATAGCGTGTTCATGACCATGGCTTAGAAAGATACCTTTTAGTTTTTCTTTATTTTCAATGACATATTGAATATCAGGAATTACAATATCTACACCTAACATTTCATCTTCTGGGAACATTAACCCCGCATCTAACATAAACATTTCATCGTCTACTTCAACGATATACATATTTTTTGCGATTTCGCCGACACCACCAAGTGGAATGATGCGAATATCGTCATTCTTTTTTTTCACTAAACTCAAAATGTTACCTCCTATTATAAAATCCCCGTCCATATAAACTCATAATTTATTATAGTTTAATTTATGTTGGATGTACACTATTAAAGTATTTCTTGAGGCATTATAGTAACAATCGAATTTAGTATTAGATATTATATAATTCTTAATTTTAATGATTCCTATAAACTAATAAAAGACTAGGAAGATAATCTCCTAGTCTTAAAATATTATTTATTTTCATCTAATGCTTTATGAGAAGCATTTACGCGACCTTGTTTGTCAATTTCAGTTATTTTCACTTCAATTGAATCGCCTATACTTAATACATCCTCTACTTTATTAATACGTTCTTTTGAAATTTGAGAGATGTGTAATAAAGCATCTTTACCGGCAAACAATTCTACAAAAGCACCATATTTTTCAATACGTTTAACTTTTGCATTGTAAACTTGACCTACTTCCGCTTCACGTGTGATATCTTCAATAATTTCACGAGCACGGTTAATCATGTCTTGATCAATTGCACCTATGAAGATTGTACCATCTTGTTCAATATCTAATTTAACACCAGTTTCATCTATGATTTCATTAATTTTCTTACCACCTGGTCCAATTACGTCTCTAATTTTATCAGGTTTAATATGCATTATTTCCACTTTAGGAGCATAAGCACTTAATTCTTTACGTGGTTGATCAATTGTTTGTAACATGTGATCCATTATCGCTAATCGACCTTGTCGTGCTTGTTCTAGAGCTTCTTCAATGACTTCACGTGTTAAACCATCAATTTTAATGTCCATTTGTATCGCAGTGATACCTTCTTTTGTACCTGCAACTTTAAAATCCATATCCCCTAAAGCATCTTCCATACCTTGGATATCCGTAAGAATCGTATAACTATCTTCACGTGTAACTAGCCCCATTGCTATACCTGCAACAGGCGCTTTAATTGGCACACCAGCATCCATTAAAGCTAAAGTTGAACCACAAATTGATGCTTGTGAAGATGAACCGTTAGATTCTAATACTTCACTTACAATACGTACAGTGTAAGGGAATTCAGTTGTATCTGGAATAATGTATTTTAATGCTCTCTCGCCTAATGCACCATGTCCAATCTCACGACGACCAGGTGCTCTAACTGGTCCTGTCTCTCCAACAGAGAAATTAGGGAAGTTGTAATGATGCATGAATCGTTTTTCTTGTTCAGGACCTAGTCCATCAATAAGTTGATAATCACCTAATGCTCCTAATGTTAGTACAGATAAAGCTTGTGTTTGTCCACGTGTAAATAAACCTGAACCATGTGCTCGTGGTAATAAACCAACTTCAGATTCTAGTGGTCTAATTTCATCTGGTTTACGCCCATCAGGTCTAATTTTTTCATCAGCGATAAGACGACGTACTTCTTCTTTAACTAAGTCATTTAAAATTGCATAAACTTCATCAATTAACAATTCATTTTCAGGATCTGCTTCGTCAACAAATTCAGTTGCAATTTCAGCTTTTAACGAATCCAAGTTTTCGTCACGCTGTTGTTTATCAAATGTTAAAACTGTTTCTTTTAAGCCTTTTTCTTCAGTAAGTGTTTTAACTCTTGAAACCAGTGTTTCATCACGTTCTACAGGTACAAATTCTTTTTTAACAGGTTGAATGTGAGCTACCACTTCTTCTTGGAATGCTACTAAACGTTTGATTTCATCATGTCCGAAGAAAATAGCTTCTAACATTTCTTTCTCAGTTATTTCACTTGCACCAGCTTCTACCATGTTTACAGCGTCTTTATGACCGGCAACTTCTAAATCTAGACGTGAAACTTCTTTTTCCTCAACGGTAGGGTTAATTACATATTTACCATCAACATAACCTACATTAACACCAGCAATTGGTCCTTGGAAAGGAATATCTGAAACACTTAATGCCATTGAAGAACCTATCATTGCAGCCATTTCAGGGGAACAATCTGGATCAGCGCTTAGTACTGTGTTCATAATTTGAACGTCATGTCGATATCCTTTAGGGAAAAGTGGTCGAATTGGTCTATCAATTAAACGTGCAGTTAATGTTGCTTCATCTCCTGGACGACCTTCACGTTTTTTAAATCCTCCTGGAATTTTACCAGCAGCATACATTTTTTCTTCATAATTAACTGTTAATGGGAAAAAGTCACCATCACGCGGTTCTTTAGATGCTACAGCCGTAGATAATACAACCGTATCTCCATAACGCACTAAAACTGCACCATTAGCTTGTTTTGCTAATTGTCCTGTCTCAATCGTTAACGATCTTCCAGCCCACTCAGTTTTAAACACTTTCTTTTCTTGAGACATTATGAATCTCCTCTCTGAAATCTATTAACTACATCATATCATTTATTTTTCAAATTTTATATTAGTGATTTATATTAAACGATAAAAAAAGGAAAGTACCAAACTAAATGGTGCTTTCCTCTTAATATATAAAAATTAACGACGGATACCTAATGATTTAATTAATTCACGGTAACGTTGAATATCTTTAATACGTAAGTAGTTTAACAAATGACGACGACGACCTACCATTTTTAATAATCCTCGACGTGAATGGTGGTCTTTTTTGTGTTCACGTAAGTGTTCGTTTAACGCAGCGATTTCTGCAGTTAAAACAGCGATTTGTACTTCTGGTGAACCAGTGTCAGTTTCGTGCACGCGATATTCTTTGATAATTTCATTTTTACGTTCTTGAGTGATTGCCATAATTAAATTCCTCCTAAAATTTGTATACACCTTAATCTGAGCTAGGCGTCGGAGTCTCAACCAGCCAAGATAAAGGAATAATATTTAAAGTTGAATTCGATTTTCTAGAACTCAACTTTAAATATTATACGATACATCATCACCGAAATCAACTGAAAGTAAGTATTTCGCTTTTTCTTTATCATTATTCATTTGTTCAACTAATGGATCAATACCATCAAATTTAACTTCTGGTCTTAAATAATGATGCCAATAAACAATGACGCGTTCACCATATATGTTGTCATTAAAATCAAAGATATTAACTTCAATCACTACTTCAGCTTTAGAAGGATCGTGAAAAGTAGGTTTAACACCAACATTAGCTACACCACGATAGATTTTATTTTCAGCACCTATCGCCATACTAACAGCATAAACCCCTTTTTTAGGTAAAACATAATCATCACTTGGTTGAACATTTGCCGTAGGAAAGCCAATTGTACGTCCACGTTTCTCTCCTTGAACTACAGTGCCTTTAATTCGATAGAGATAACCTAACTGCTCATTGGCCTTTTTTAAATTTCCTTCTTTCAAAGCTTCCCTAATTGCAGTAGTAGAGATTTTTTCAGTATCCATTTCTTGTTTACCAACTATTGTAGTGCTAAATTCATCCATTTCATTTAATACGGACATGTTACCTTTTCCGAATTTACCGTAAGTAAAGTCAAAACCAGCAATCACTTCTTTAACGCGATTATTAATAATATAGTCTTGAACAAACTCTTCTGCTGTTACACTCGCAAATCGTGAAGAAAAATTAATAACAATACAATAATCCACGTCGTGTTGTTCAATCATTTCAAGTTTATCTGAAAGTGGTGTTAAATAATCTGTGCGTTTACGTTCAGGATTTAACACAACAGAAGGATGAGGATCGAATGTTGTTACTGCCTTTTTTAGATTTTGCGCTGCAGCACGTTCATCCAATGCTTCAAACACTTTATGATGACCACGATGCATGCCATCAAAAAAGCCAAATGCCATCGCAACGTCTTCTTTTATCAACTGATTTTCTTGAATTGGATGGGTTACTTCTATCACTTTCATAACTTTAGACTCCTTTAATTAAATACTTTTTTAGGTTTTATTTCATGATTTTTATCCGGATGTTGAATATAAATTGCCATTACTTCCTCCGTCTCAGAATCAATAAAGACGAGTTGTTGTTCAATCGTTTGATTAAATTGTTTTTTATTAAACTTTTGTCCATTTAATATTCTAGTTTTTATATTTTCATCAGATACATAAATTTTCGGCAAACTTTTCAAACCATATTTTAAAGGAAATAAGTTTGATTGTAATGTGTCTTGCTCATGTAATTGTGAGATTTGATCTAATGTTATACTATCTTTAATGTCAAACCCACCTGAATTTATTCGTGTCAATAGCGACATGTGAGCTGGATACCCTAATTGTTTACCAATATCCGTTGCTAATGTGCGAATATATGTACCTTTACCACATTTAACTTCAATATTAAAATGACATTTCCCGTCTTCGAATTGAAGTTCAGATGTGCGTGCTATCGAATCTATATTTACTTTACGAACTGGTCGTTCAACAGTTTCACCTTTTCGTGCATACTCATATAACTTTTTACCATTTACTTTAACAGATGAATACATAGGTGGAACTTGTTCTATAATTCCTTCAAATTGTTTTAAAACAGCGTCTACTTTATTAATATTTATTGCATTTTCTTGTACATCTATTTTATCAATAACTTCTCCTGTTTGATCTTCCGTAGTCGTACTTTCCCCTAGAGTTATGGTAGCGTTATAAGATTTTCCCATATCCATCACATAATCACTTACACGAGTGGCAGTACCAATACATACTGGCAATACCCCAGAAACTTCAGGATCTAATGTCCCAGTATGACCTATTTTCTTAGTTTTTAAGATTTTTCTTAGCTTAAAGACGACATCATGACTCGTCAATCCACGCTCTTTATATACAGGTAAAATACCATTATACATTTTTTCACATCCTTCAGTTTTAAGTACACTTATGTATCATAACTTATCTGACTTAACTTGTGTTATTTAATATAAAAGTAATAACACTAATTCGTATATCATATAGCTAAATTGGTAAATTTTTAATTACTTTAATTTAAAAAAGAGTAGAACTGAAATTATACTAATTTCAATGTCCTACCCCTTAACTATTTAGTAAATTTGCTGTAATTAAGATAATAAATAATTATCTATCTTGCTTATGCAAATCTTGAATCATTTTCTCGATTTTATTACCATACTCAATTGATTCATCATATTCAAAGAATAATTCTGGAACGATACGCAATCTCATTCTTGAACCTAATTCAGATTTAATAAATCCTTTCGCTTTGTCTAAAGCTTTAAACGTATCATTAACTTCTTTCTCGCTACCTAAGACTGTAAGGTAAACTTTTGCTTGAGATAAGTCATTTGTTAAGTCAACGTCAGTAATTGTGATAAACCCTACTCTAGGATCTTTAACTTTATTATTAACGATATCCATTATTTCTTTCTTCATTTGTTCGCCTACGCGTTCTGCTCTCATGTTACTCATTTATGTCACCTCAATATTTGATGTTACTCTTCTTTGTTATTTTATTCACTATTTAAGTTAGATTTAAACGCATTATCTTAAAGAAACAATATATTGTAATGTTCATCATTTAAAAAGGTGGACGGTTTCTCCACGTCCACCTAAACATATATTGTTAAGTCTTATCTTTCGATTTCAACCATTTCAAATGCTTCGATAATGTCGCCTTCTTTAATATCATTGAATTTTTCAATTGTAATACCACATTCATAACCTTGAGCAACTTCTTTGGCATCGTCTTTGAAACGTTTCAATGTATCTAATTCACCTTCGAATAGAACAATTCCGTCTCTAATAATACGAACACCTGCATTACGAGTAATCTTACCTTCAGTAACATAACTACCAGCAATTGTGCCAACTTTAGACACTTTGAATGTTTGACGTACTTCAGCTTGTCCGATAACTTGTTCTTCGAATTCAGGATCAAGTAAACCTTTCATAGCTGATTCAATTTCTTCAATAACATTATAAATAACGCGATGAAGTCTCATATCAACGTTTTCAGCTTCTGCAGCACGTTTAGCACCTGCGTCTGGACGCACATTGAAACCAATAATAATACCATTTGACGCATTAGCTAATGTAACATCTGATTCATTAATAGCACCAACAGCAGTGTGAATAATACGTACATTAACGCCTTCTACATCAATTTTCATAAGAGAAGCTGCAAGTGCTTCAACAGAACCTTGAACGTCACCTTTGATAATCACGTTAAGATCTTTCATTTCACCTTGCTTCATTTGTTCAAATAAGTTGTCTAATGAGACATTTTTACTTTCTTGACGTTGTTGGATAACGCTTGCTTCATGACGCGCTTCACCAATGCGACGTGCTTGTTTTTCGTCTTTAAAGATAACAAAGCGATCACCTGCTAATGGCACATCATTGATACCTGTAATTTCTACAGGTGTAGAAGGACCTGCTGATTTAATTCTTTGACCTAAATCATTAACCATCGCTCTAATTCGTCCATATGTGTTACCTACAACTATTGAGTCACCGACATTTAATGTTCCGTTTTGAACTAATAGTGAAGCAGCTGGACCACGTGATTTATCTAACTCCGCTTCAATCACAGTACCTACAGCTTGTTTATCAGGATTAGCTTTTAATTCTTGGACTTCAGCTACTAAGCCAATCATTTCTAATAAATCATCAATACCTTCACCACTTAATGCTGAAAGTGGAACGAAAATTGTTTCACCGCCCCAGTCTTCAGGGATCAAACCGTACTCTGTTAATTCTTGCATAACACGGTCTGGGTTTGCAGTAGGTTTATCAATTTTATTTACAGCTACTATCGTAGGAACGTTAGCCTCTTTAGCATGGTTAATTGCCTCAATTGTTTGTGGCATAACACCATCATCAGCTGCAACAACTAAAATTGTGATGTCCGTTACTTGAGCACCACGTGCACGCATTGTAGTAAATGCTGCGTGTCCAGGTGTATCAAGGAATGTAATTTTTTTACCAGCATTTTCAATTTGATAAGCACCAATATGTTGCGTGATACCGCCTGCTTCTCCAGCTGTAACTTTAGTATGACGAATTGAATCAAGTAATGTTGTTTTACCATGGTCAACATGTCCCATAATTGTAACTACGGCTGGTCGTTCAATTGCATCTGGATCAACTTCTTCTTCATCAAAGTAAATTGATAAATCTTCTTCATTTACAACGACTTCTTTTTCAATTTCAACACCATAATCATCCGCAATCAATTCTAGTGTTTCTTCATCAAGTGCTTGGTTAATATTAGCAACGATGCCTAATAAGAATAATTTTTTAATAATTTCTGATGATTCAATATTTAATTTATCCGCTAACTCGCCAACTGTAATGCCTTCTTCATATGTGATTTTAGATGGCATTTCTTTTGGTTCTGCTGCTGGTTTATTATTTTTGTTACCTTTATTGTTTTTATTACTTTTATTGTTCTTATTATTTTTGTTACCTTTGTTGTTTTTGGCATTATTTTTGTTGTTACTATTGCCTTTTTGATTCGCGTTACCTTTGTTGTTCTGTTTGTTATTATTTTTAGTATTGTTTTCTTGTTTTTGGTGATTATTTTGAGTGTTTTGTTTTGTATTCTTGTTACTTTCTTGTGGTCTAAACTTTTTATCAAGCGTTTTAATTTGATCGTCCTCTAACGCTTGCATATGGTTTGATACTTCTACATTCATATTTTTTAACTCATCTATAATCTCTTTACTTTTAACATTTAATTCTTTCGCATATTCGTAAATTCTTTTTTTACTCATATAATCACTCCTTACAATATTCATCTATCATCGACGTAAGCTTAGTCGCAAACCCAGAGTCTATTACTCCAATGTTCACACGTTCCGACTTGCCTAAAGATTGTCCTAATTCTGCTCTTGTACTAAAGATTCTAAATGGAACATGATATGTTTCACATTTATTTTTTATATTCTTTAAAGTGTTTTCTGAGGCATCAGATGCCATGATAACAAGCTTTATATTATTTTTCTTGATTTCAGTAAGCAATACAGACTCGCCAGACTTTACTTTACGGGCTCTCATTGCTAAACCTAAAAAGTTTAAAATTTGTTCTTTGCTCATTTAGGAATCTCTTCTCTATAAATCAAACGTATAATTTCTTTATAAACAGGGTCTAGCTTCTCAGAATCTGCATTAAAATATCTTTCAAGTACGCCTTTTTCTTGGGCTGCTTCTACACTTTCAACATCTTTTGAAACATAAGCGCCTCTACCTTGTTGTTTGCCAGTACCATCAGCAAAAATGTCGCCTTCTTTGTTAATAACAACGCGAATCATATCTTTTTTGGGACGCATTTCATTTGTAATAATACATTTACGCATTGGAATCTTTTTCTTCTTCACTTAATTACTCACCCCAATTATCTGCTTATACGTCTTTTTCTTCACTGTCTGCTTCTTCGATATTTTCAGAAGGTTCATCGATATCTGCCGCTAATTCTGCAGTAGTTAAATTTGATTCCTCTAGATTAACATCTTCAATTTCGATATCTTCATCATCTGATTCTGATAAAACGATGTCTTCAGCTAATTCTTCAGATTCAATCACAGGATAAATTCCCGATTCACGAGCATCAGTTTCTGATTTAATATCAATTTTCCATCCAGTCAATTTTGCAGCTAATCGTGCATTTTGACCTCTCTTACCAATAGCTAGTGACAATTGATAGTCAGGAACTACAACAACAGTAGATTGATTGTCTTCGTCAACGATAACTTCCAATACTTGTGATGGACTTAAAGCATTACGTACAAATACTTTAGGATCTTCATTCCATTGAACAATGTCGATTTTTTCTCCACCAAGTTCTTCAACTACAGCTTCAACTCGAGCACCTTTTGCACCAACACATGCGCCTACCGCATCGATGTCTGGATTATCAGAATAAACACTAATCTTAGAACGATCACCAGCTTCACGTGCTACTGATTTCACAATAACAGTTCCATCATAAATTTCAGGAACTTCTTGCTCAAATAAACGTTTTAACAAGCCTGGATGACTTCTAGAAACGTAAATTTGTGGTCCCTTAGTTGTCTGTTCCACTTTATTAACATAGACTTTAATACGTTCGTTAGGAATATATTTTTCGTTAGGACTTCTTTCAGCTTCAGATAAGACCGCTTCAATTCTACCTAAGTTAACATAAACGTAACGATGGTCAACTCTATCGATAACACCTGTTAAAATATCATCTTCTTTATCAATAAATTCAGTATACAGAATTTCTCTTTCAGCATCTCTTAGTCTTTGCATTACTGCTTGTTTAGCAGCTTGTGCACCAACACGACCAAAATCTTTTGGTGTAACATCTTCTTCGTAAATATCACCAACTTCATATGCTGGATTTTTAACTAATGCTGTACTTAAATCTACTTCGTCTCTGTCATCAAATACTTCTTCTACAACTTCTTTACGTGCTATAACTTTAAAAGTACCTTCATCCATATTTAATTCTACACGTACGTTTCTAGCACTATCATAGTTCTTTTTATATGCAGTTATTAAAGCTGCTTCAATTGCATCAATTAATACTTCTCTAGGGATTTTCTTTTCTTTTTCTAAATATTCAGTTGCTAATAAAAGTTCATTACTTGCCACAATTATTCCTCCTCATCACGTTAAATCATTACAGCGTGACGTGCTTTTGCAATTTTATTTCTTGGTATTTCAATTTGTTTTGTTTTAGCTTTTTCTTTAACTTCCATCGTGATTGTGTCTTCATCAACAGCTTTTAAAATTCCAAGCCACTCTTTATCGCCTTCAATTGGCACATATAATGATACAAATACTGGTTTATCAATTGCATTGTGATAATCTTTTTCTTTTTTAATTGGACGTTCCGCACCTGGTGATGCTACGTCTAAGTAGTACATATCTGGAATTGGATCATTCTTATCCATTGCCTCGCTGATTTTTTCAGATGCAAGTGTGCAATCATTTAAATCGACACCGCCCTCTTTATCAATAGAGATTCTTAAGAAATGATCTTTCCCCTCTTTAGTGTATTCAACTTCAACTAATTCAAAATTCAATTCGTCTAAAATAGGAGTTATGATTGTTTCTACTTCTTCAGTGATTTTACTCATACAGGCCTCCTTTTTCGGCAAATAGAAAAGAGCGGGTATATGCCCACTCTTTCTGCCTGAGTCTAATTTTTTACGCACATTAAGTATATCACACTTTAATTCCTTAAACAAATGTCTATCTCTTGCATCACAGAGACTAATAAAATACTTTTGAGCTTGGAATATAAAATTACATATCAAAAATAGACAATTGTGCCTTATCTGGAAGATTAGGTAAAGAACCTAAATCATCAAGATACTCAATTATTTTTTGAGATAATCCAGCCTTTTTATTTAAATCTTCTTTAGATAGGAATGGTCCATCTTCTCGCGCTTCAACAATACGTTTAGCAACATTCTCTCCAAGTCCAGGTACAGAAATAAATGGAGGAATTAAGGTATCTCCTTCAATAATAAAGTCAAATGCCTGACTTTTCTCTAGACTAATTGGTTGCATACGGAATCCGCGATGAGCCATTTCATTCATAATTTCTAAGACAGTAAGAACGTCTTTTTCTTTTTTACCGAGGTCCATGTATCTTGAATACATATCTTTGACTGTATTCTTTATGCTTTCTTTGTCTTTAATCATAGTAATCAAATCAAAGTCTGATGCACGAATTGTGAAATAAGATGCATAATAATAAAGCGGATGATGTACTTTGAAATATGCAATTCTCACTGCCATTAATACATATGCAGCCGCGTGGGCTTTAGGGAACATGTACTTAATTTTCAGACAAGAATCTAAATACCAATCTGGTACATCATTCTCTTTCATAGCATCTATCATTTCTTCAGTTAAACCTTTACCTTTACGCACTGACTCCATTGTTTTGAAGGCCATTGAGGGTTCTAATCCTGCATACATTAAATAAACCATGATATCATCACGACAACCTATAACGCTTGATAAATCACAAATACCTGAACGAATTAATTCTTGTGCATTACCTAACCAAACATCAGTACCATGAGATAATCCTGATATTTGTACAAGTTCTGAAAAAGTTGTTGGTTTCGTATCTTCTAACATTTGTCGAACAAATCCTGTACCAAATTCAGGTACACCGAACGTTCCAGTCTTACAAAGTATCTCCTCTTCAGTTACACCTAATGACTCAGGACTACTAAAGATTTGCATTGTCTCTTTATCATCTACTGGAATGGTCTTAGGATCTATACCAGATAAATCTTGTAACATACGAATCATTGTAGGATCATCATGTCCTAATATATCAAGTTTTAAAACATTATCATGGATGGAGTGGAAGTCGAAATGCGTTGTCATCCAAGAAGCGCTTTGATCATCTGCAGGAAATTGTATCGGGGTGAAATCATAAATATCCATGTAATCAGGAACTACTATAATCCCACCTGGATGTTGTCCTGTTGTACGTTTTACACCTGTACATCCTTTAACCAGACGATCGATTTCCGCACCACGTTTATGAATACCTTGGTCATTTAAGTAGCCTTTGACATATCCAAACGCCGTTTTTTCGGCAACTGTACCTATTGTTCCTGCACGGAACACCTTGTCTTCCCCGAAAAGCACTTTAGTATAGTTATGAGCGTTTGGTTGGTACTCACCACTAAAGTTCAAGTCAATATCAGGAACTTTATCTCCTTTAAATCCTAAGAATGTTTCAAATGGTATGTCTTGCCCTTCTTTAATAAGTTCAGCACCACAAGTGCTACATTGTTTATCAGGTAAGTCAAACCCAGAACCTACAGACCCATCATCAAAGAATTCACTCGTTTTACAGTTAGGACAAATGTAATGAGGTGGCAAGGGATTAACTTCAGTTATTTCAGTCATTGTTGCCACAAAACTAGATCCAACCGAACCACGCGAACCTACTAAATATCCATCATCTAGAGATTTTTTAACAAGACGTTGTGAAATTAAATAGATAACCGAGAATCCATTTCCGATGATACTTGCTAGTTCTTTTTCAAGACGATCGATTACGATTTGTGGTAAATCTTCACCGTATAATTTTTTGGCATTTGTGTAGCTTAGTTCACGAATTTCTTCATTTGCTCCATCCATACGTGGCGTAAACAATTGATCTTTAATTGGAATAACTTTTTCAATTCGGTCTGCTAATTCATTTGTGTTTTTAACAACTATTTCATGTGCCTTTTCTTCACCTAAAAAGTGAAACTCATCTAACATCTCATCTGTCGTTCTAAAATGCGCTTCTGGTAGAGTTGAGCGATTCAAAGGATTACCAGGTTGAGATGCGATTAAGATTTTACGAGCAATCGCGTCATGTTCATACAAATAATGCGCATTTCCTGTCGCTATTACTGGAATACCTGTACTTTCTCCTGCTTTTAATATACGTTCATAAATTTCATAAAGTGTTTCAGTATCTCTTATGAGTTCTCTATCAATAAGATCTTGATACAGTTTAGGTGGTTGTACTTCAATAAAATCATAATATTTAGCGATTTTTTCAACTTCCGATTGGTCTCTCTGCATTACAGCAGTGAATAATTCACCTTCATCACAAGCTGTTCCAACTAGTATGCCTTCACGATATTCATTTAATAATGAACGTGGAATTCTAGGAGTTCGATAATAATATTTAACTAATGAGGCACTTACAATTTTAAATAAGTTCTTTAAGCCTTCTTGTGTTTGAACAATTAATGTCACATGTGTCGGACGTGCACGTTTATATGCATCCTCATTAGACAGTTTTTGATTAATGTCTTTATGATTTGTAACTCCTAACTCTTTCATTTGATGAACCATCTTAATGAAGATATACGCTGTAGCCTCAGTATCATAAATGGCTCTATGGTGTTGAGTTAATTCTACACCATACTTTTTCGCTAAAAAGTTTAATCCGTGTTTACCATATTCAGTATTAATCGTACGTGATAGTTCTAAAGTATCTATGACACCATTCGTTGATGGCCCAAAGCCAAGCCTTTCATATCCAGTGTCAATAAACCCCATATCAAATGATGCATTATGTGCTACAAATATAGCATCTCCTACCCATTCTTTAAATTCAGTCAATACTTCCTCAATCTCAGGTGCATCAGTCAACATATCATCAGTAATGTGAGTTAAATTAATGATTGTTTCTGATAATTTTTCGTGTGGATTACTGAATCGTTCAAATTTATCAATAATTTCCCCGTCTTTAACTTTAACGGCGGCCAATTCTATAATTTGATCGTATTGGTTTGAAAGTCCAGTTGTTTCAACGTCAAATACAACATAAGTTGCTTCTTTAAGATCTCGATCTGTTGGTTTGTAAGCAATAGGTACTCCGTCATCTACGAGCATACCTTCCATACCATAAATCATTTTAATACCATTTTTTTCAGCGGCACCATGAGCATCAGGAAAGGCTTGAACGACATTATGATCTGTAACTGCTATCGCTTTATGTCCCCATTTTGCAGCTTGATTAATATATGCACTTATATTAGGAATACCATCCATTTGACTCATTGATGTATGTAAATGAAACTCTACACGCTTTTCTTCTGCTTTATCTTGCTTAGGTGTCTTTTTGATTTCTTCTATATCAGTCATCATCATTACTAAATCTCTTACAAACGTGTCTTCTTCAATACGTCCTTGAGCGCGTACCCATTTACCTACACTTAGTGCCTTAAAGTGATCTAAATCATCTTTATTTTTTCTTGTAAACATCTTAAGTACAAGAGAATCTGTGTAGTCTGTGACTTTTAACTCAACAATATGACGACCACTCTTTAATTCTTTTAGGTTAATATCAAATATAACCCCTTCAATCGCTACTTTGAACTCTTCTTCAATGATTGATTCAATTGGTTTTATATTATCAATTTGTATCGGTTTACCAATTTGACACTTATCAACATTACTTTCATTGTTATCTTGTTGTTTCGTTTTTTCTGCTTTGATTTTTTCAATTTTTTCAGTAGCTTCACGAGCACTTTTTTCATCTTCTTCTTGAATATGTGCTTCTAATGAAGCTAAATCATCATAAGAACTTGAGTCGTCCGTTTCAAAAACAACTTTATCAATATCAAAACCACATTTACGAAAACCCTTTACTAAGCTACCATTACATACTTTGTCAAAGTGATTTCTTTCGATGTCATTAGAGGTCATTACTTTCAACACATTACCAGACATAATTAAACGCTTCTGTTTAAGTTGACCTTTTACTTTAGGTGAAAGTGCAGTATGTTCTATACAATGACCAAAATATTTGATAGCATGCTCATCTTGATTACTTGTATCTTGAATTGTAAAATGCCAATCAACTTTGGCAATTTCTTTAAATTCTTCAGTAATCGCATTAGTGAATATTAAATAATCTTCATGTGATAGAAAATATGGCAATGTAATTTGAAATTCCCACGTTCTATTTTTATTTGACACATCTACTCGCGTTAATTCACCTTTTTCAATGATTTTTTGATCTAGTTGATTGGAAACTTTAATCTGGTCAGCGAGTACTTTGAATTTTTCTTGATTCGTCATTGCCATGACAGATAACCACCCTTATATCTAACTAATTTCTCAATTATATGTATACGTAACGTGTTATGATCTAACTGCAAACTTGATATCCATTATACTACTTTGCCATGTGCTTTTCATATGTTTCGTTTTAAAATTTTTAGTAAAAAAAGAGGTTTAGACAAATATGAAATTGTCTTAACCTCATTTAGCATTATGCATTGAATATCCTTGTTGAACAAATGAAATCAAGTACATTCATCAAATTCAACTTAGTCTATGCAAATTATAAATTACTATAAAGTGTAGCGATATGAGTGTTTAAATCGTTAATATGAACATCTTCGCTTTCACCAGTTTGACGTACTTTAACTTCAACGATACCCTCACTAGCATTTTTACCAACTACAATTCTTATTGGAAGACCGATTAAATCTGCATCATTAAATTTAACGCCAGCTCGATCTTTACGATCATCATAAAGTACATCATATTGTTGTTGTAATTCTTTATACAATTGATCACCTAATTCTAGTTGTTCATCCTTTTTAGGATTAATAGTAATTAGATGTAAATCAAATGGTGTAACTGATTTAGGCCAAATAATACCATTTTCATCATTATTTTGTTCAACAATGGCACTTAGCGTTCTTGAAACGCCTATTCCATAGCACCCCATGATTAATGGCTTAGCTTTACCTTGGTTATCTAAGAATGTTGCGTTCATTGCTTCTGAGTATTTAGTTCCTAACTTAAATACTTGACCTACTTCAATGCCTTCAGCAAATTTCGCTTCGCCAGAGCCATCGCTTAATGGTTCTCCTTCTAAGATAAAACGGAAATCTCCAAACTCATCAACCTTGAAATCTCGGTCTAAATTAGCGTTAATATAGTGGAATCCATTCTCATTAGCACCAACGACTAAATTATTTAAATCTTTGACATAATTATCTGCAAAAATTCTAATATCTTTATCATGAACTGGTCCCAGTGAACCAGGATTAGCACCTAATAAATTAACAATCTCATCTTGAGTGGCCATTTCAACGTTATCTGTTTCAAAGAATGCTTTTACTTTGACATCATTTAATTCATGATGACCACGTATTAAGAACATAATGAATTCTCCATCAATTTTAAATATCATTGATTTAACAATTTCATCAACCGGACGGTTTAAAAAATCAGCTAATTCTTGAGCAGTTTTAACATTAGGTGTTTCAATCTTCTCTAGTTCTGCTACTTCTGAATGCTTTTCATTTGGATGATAAACGACTTCCGCTTTTTCAATATTAGCTGCATAATCACTTTGCTTACTATAAACGATAGTATCTTCACCAATTTCACTTAAGGCCATGAATTCGTGTGTGTGGTTACCGCCAATTGCACCTGAGTCTGCAACCACTGGTCGAGCATTGATGCCAACACGTTTGAATATACGATCGTAAGCATTGTACATATCTTGATATGTTTCATCTAACGATGCTTCATCAGCATGGAATGAATACGCATCTTTCATAATAAACTCTCTACCTCTTAACAAACCAAAGCGTGGACGTTTCTCATCTCGAAATTTAGATTGTATTTGGAATAACGTTAAAGGTAATTGTTTATATGATTTAAGTTCATCTCTAACGATAGAAGTCACTACTTCCTCATGTGTAGGACCTAAAGCAAATTCACGTCCATTACGATCTTTTAAGCGCATTAACTCTGGACCGTATGCACCCCAACGACCTGATTCTTCCCAAAGTTCTGCTTGTTGAAGTGCAGGCATTAAAATTTCAACGGCATCAATGCTTTCCATTTCTTCACGTATGATTTTAGAAATATTATTTAACACACGAGAGGCTAATGGTAAATAGCTATAAATACCACTTGTACTTTGTTTGATTAATCCTGCTTTTAATAATAATTGGTGACTCAATGCTTCTGCTTCAGCAGGGACATCTCTCCTAGTTGGTATGAAAACTTTCGATTGCTTCATCACTTAATCCTCCTTATTCTACAAGAAATAACGTTGTATATCGTTCCAAGTTACTAGAACCATTATAATTAAGACAAAAATAGCACCAGCAGCTATTATAATTGTCTCTGCTTTTTTATTAACTGGCCTTCTGAAAATTGCTTCATAGATA
The DNA here is from genome assembly GCF_001836805.1 of Staphylococcus sp. HMSC062A01. Lineage (NCBI taxonomy): Bacteria > Bacillati > Bacillota > Bacilli > Caryophanales > Staphylococcaceae > Staphylococcus > Staphylococcus sp. HMSC062A01. The sequence continues at coordinate 43,098 of NZ_KV830603.1, read as the reverse complement.
ACAAATAAAATTCGACCACCATCAAGTGCTGGAATTGGTAATAGGTTCATTATACCTAAGTTAACACTTAATAGTGCAGTGTAGTATGTTAATGCAATGATACCCTGTTTAACTACAGAGTCAACATTATGATAAATACCCACTGGACCATTTAACATATCAAATGAGAATTGACCTGTGAATATACTTGCAATCATTGTTCCTACAGCTTTAAAGATTAATGTACTGGCACTAACAAACTGATCAAACCCTAGCGCAATTGGTTTTATTAAAGTATGTTCTTTCTGAGGTTGGAAACCTAAAATGTACGTCGTCTCAGAATTTAATTTAGTTTGCTTAATAACTTGCTTTTTAGGAGTTATATCCACTGTCTTTGTTTGATTATCTCTTTCAAATTTTATCATTGTTTTATTATCTTTAATTTTATTTGCTGCAGACTGAATGTCATCAAAACTCTTAGTTTTATATTGACCTACTTGAACGATTTTATCTCCAGATTTTAATCCTGCTTGTTGAGCTGGATAGTTATCAGCTAATTGTCCCACTGAGGTAGTAGGTGTTCCTTGGAAATAAGCTAATGCGATAAATAATATTAAGGCTAATATAAAGTTAAATAATGGTCCTGCAAATAACGTTAAAAATTTGGGTAAAGGTTTCTTATGTGCAAATTGTCGATGTCGTGGAGCGATTTGAATTAAACTACCATTCTCAACAAAATATGCTTTTTCAGCAATATTAAAATGATGTCGCTCATTATCATATGAAGTAATACCTTCAATGTACAAATCATCCTTGAAGTCACATTGTTTAACTTCAATTGCTTCTATCTTTTGAAATTTATGCTGATCATCTAAAATTATATGCGTAATCTCATCTTTATCATTAAGTTTTACTTTAACATTCATACCTGGTTCAACTGGTGGTTCTTCTAAACCGTCTCCAGCCATTCTTACATAACCACCTACAGGTAATAAACGGATGGTATACAAAGTTTCGTTCTTACGGAAACTAAATATTTTTGGTCCCATACCTATCGCGAATTCAGGACACATTATTCCAGCACGCTTCGCAAAGAACATGTGACCATATTCATGTACCGTAACAAGTACACCGAACACGATCATAAATGAGACAATAGTGATTAAATAGCTCACATGATACACCTCAATTAAATTAAATTTCTACTTTTTTCATTAGAACGATGTAGATTATCTATGATTTGGTTAAATTATTCAAGAATTTTACTTTTAATAAAAGGAGTTAAGAATTACATCATCTACTATGTCTAGTCAAATGTGCACTCAATAACTCCTCAATTATAGCACTATACATTTTTCATATATAAATAAAACATTAAAATCGCACTACATTTGTATTAATAAAATGTTGAGTAATGGTAAAACAAACATGAAACTATCAAATCGGTCTAATATACCACCGTGACCCGGTAAAATTCTACCAGAATCTTTAACACCAAAATGACGTTTAAATCCTGATTCAACTAAATCACCAAGTTGACCAAAGATACTCAAGATGATTGTTACTAATAATAGTAACCAAATATTTAAGTTGAAATCAACAAAGAACAACATAACAATTGGCACAATTAAACTACAAATTAATCCGCCAATAAAACCTTCAATAGTTTTGTTCGGACTAATTACTGGCCATAATTTATGTTTACCCATTAGTCGACCGAAAATATAAGCACCTGTATCTGTTAACCACACCACTAAGAATGCATAAAGTATGTAATGTAATCCATCTGAACGTGTTGCATAGAAATACATAAATCCAATACCGACATATGCAACTGACATAAGACAGAAAGCAGCATCCATAAAACTAAATCTGTTTTTTGACAGTACAGTGTAACTTAGTAAAATAAAACTCATTGCGATTAAACTTTTTAACTGAATGTCACTAACCCAGTCACCTGCTGATTGAGGTAACATAATAATAATTAATGCTAAAGCACTAAAAATACCAGGGACTGAAATTAATTTAATCATATTCATATTTAAAAGTTCTTTTAATGCAATTAAAGCTAGTAAAAACGCAAACAACATTAAGGTTGTACCACCCATTAATAGAATGGGTAGAAAAATTAACAATGCTATAATTGCGGTTAAAGTTCTAACTTTCATACGCTACTCCTTACTTAACCCTCCAAAGCGTCTTTGGCGAGATTGATATATTTTTAAGCAATTTTTAAATTCTTCACCGTCAAAGTCTGGCCACAATTTCTCATTGAATATAAATTCACTATAAGAAGACTGCCAAATAAGGAAATTACTAATACGTTGTTCACCAGAAGTGCGAATTAATAACTCAGGATCTGGGTATGAATGCGTCATTAAATGATTGTTAATCATTGATTCATCAATATCTTTACTGTCTTGACCATTGCGTTGAAGTTCATCATAAATTGATTTCATACTTTGAACAATTTCAGCTCGTCCACCATAATTGATGGCAAATATTAATTTCAGACCTGTATTATTTTTTGTTTTTTCTTTTGCATGTTGTATTGCTTCAATCGTCGATTTAGGAACTGCATCTAAAAATCCAATCGTTTCTATTTGAACATTTTTTTCAATGAGTTCGGGTAAAAATGTTTTTAAAAAATTAACAGGCAAATTCATGATATAATTAACTTCATTTTCAGGTCTAGACCAATTTTCAGTTGAAAAAGCGTATAGTGTTAAGTATTTAATGCCCAAATCACTTGCTTCTCGCGTTACAGTTTTGATGGTTTGCATACCTTCGTAATGTCCTTTAATTCTAGGCATTTTACGCTTTTTGGCCCAACGTCCATTTCCGTCCATGATTATCGCTACATGTTCAGGTAAATTATGTAAATCTAAATCATCGTTATGACTGATTTTAGTCTTATTTCTTTTTATTAGCTTTTTAAACATGGTCTTTCCTCCGAGCCTGATCATCTCTATTATATTATATTAGTTATTTAAGAAATCATCTATCATTTTATCATACTCGATAATGGCATTGAATAAGCAAATGAAAAAACTGTACCAAAGTCTGAATTGGCACAGTTTAGACTAAAATAATTTATAGTAATGTAGAAAGTATATTTATAATAATACTTAAACATTATTAAATGAATTAATTTATTGTCGAACTAATTAAACAGACATAATGTCTTTTTCTTTGTCCTCTACTAATTGATCAATTTCTTTAATAGAATTATCTGTAGCTTTTTGAACATCTTCTGTTTGACTTCTTAAATCATCTTCAGTAATGTCCCCATTTTTTTCATCTTTTTTCAATTGATCATTAATATCACGACGGATGTTTCGGATAGATACTTTCGCATCTTCACCAATTTTCTTAACGTTTTTCACTAATTCTTTACGACGTTCTTCTGTTAAAGCTGGGACAGTGATACGAATAACTTCACCATCACTTGTAGGATTTACACCTAAATTTGCTGCATAAATTGCTTTTTCAATATCAGCTACTGAAGATTTATCATAAGGAGAAATAACTAATAAACGTGCTTCAGGCACATTGATGCTCGCTAATTGTTGAACTGGTGTTGGTGCACCATAATAGTCAACAGTTACGCCACTTAATAAATTTGAATTGGCTCTTCCAGCACTGATATTTGCTAATTCTCTTGATAAATTATCGATAGATTTGCTCATTCTAACTTTAGTGTCTTGAATTATGTCACTCATATTGTTTACACCTCTAATTATTTAGTTATTAACGTACCTATTTTTTCACCCATAACTGCACGTTTAATATTGCCTTCTTCCATGATTGAAAATACATTTAAAGGAATATTATTATCCATACAGAATGATGATGCAGTTGAGTCCATTACTTGTAACCCTTCTTGTAACATTTGAATGTGCGTCAAGTGTTCATATTTAACTGCATTCTTATCTACTTTAGGGTCTGCTGAATATACTCCATCAACATTATTTTTACCCATTAAAATAACATCGGCTTCGACTTCTGCTGCACGTAACGCTGCAGTTGTATCTGTAGAGAAGTATGGATTACCGATTCCTGCTGCAAAAATAACAACACGTTTCTTCTCTAAATGTCTAATAGCTCTTCGACGGATATATGGTTCAGCAACTTGTTTCATTTCAATTGATGTCAACACACGTGTGTCACATTCTAATTGTTCTAAGCTATCTTGGAGTGCAAGAGCATTCATAACTGTAGCAAGCATACCCATGTAGTCCGCTGTACCACGGTCCATACCTAAATCACTACCTGTTTTACCTCTCCAAATATTGCCACCACCAACGATAACTGCAATTTCGCAATCCATCTTAGCAACTTCAGCTACTTGCTGTGCCACGCTTTTAATAATGATTGGATTAATACCAAAACCTTTGTCTCCTGCGAGTGCTTCACCACTAAGTTTTAATACTACACGTTTATATTTAGAAGTTTGCGCCATTGTTTTTTCCTCTCTATTGTAAAAATATGTAATATATACAAGTAAAGAAGACACTGACGCGCCTTCTAACATAAAGTATCACTTTATAATAGAAAACCTCAAAGGTGTCTTCTTTCTTGTAAATCTTGTCGACAGATTATTTCATTTGACCTTTAACTTCATCTGCGAAGTTTTCTTCACGTTTTTCCATACCTTCGCCTACTTCATAGCGAACGAAGTCAACAAGTTTACCACCTTTAGATTTTAAGAAAGCTTCAACTGTTTGATCTGGATCTTTAACGAAGTTTTGATCAACTGCACAAATTTCTTGAAGATATTTACGTAAACGACCTTCAACCATTTTTTCAACGATGTTTTCAGGTTTACCTTCATTTAATGCTTGTTGTTTTAATACTTCTCTTTCGTGATTGATTTCTTCTTCTTTAACTTGTTCTGAAGAAACATATTTTGGATTGATAGCTGCGATGTGCATAGCAACATCTTTAGCAGCTTCTTCATCAGTAGAACCTTCAACTACAGTTAACACACCGATACGTCCACCCATGTGTAAGTATGCACCAAATGCATCGTTATCAGATTTTGTTCTCATTTCGAAACGACGGATACTTAATTTTTCACCGATTGTTGAGATTGCTTCTTTCATTCTTTCATCAACTGTTTTACCACTTGATAATTTAGTTTCTAATAAAGCATCTACTGTTTCAGCTTTGCTATCAAGAACTTGATTAGCAATTTCTTTAACTAATTCTTGGAAGCCTTCATTACGAGCTACAAAGTCAGTTTCAGAGTTGATTTCAACGATAGCAGCTTCATTTCCTTTAACTTCAACATGTACTAAACCTTCAGCTGCGATACGGTCTGCTTTTTTAGCTGCTTTAGCGATACCTTTTTCACGTAAGTAATCAATCGCTTTATCGATGTCACCATCAGTTTCTGTTAGCGCTTTTTTACAATCCATCATACCAGCGCCAGTTCTTTCACGTAATTCTTTAACAAGTTTTGCTGAAATTGCCATTAATTATTCCTCCAATATTTCTAATTGTAATAATAGATGATACCTAAATATTACCATTAAAGTCACTATAATTTCCAATACTCTAGTAAACTTTAATTATTATTTTTTATTATTTGAAAAAAGGGCGATAAGCATTACATCTTATCACCCATTTAAACTATATCTTAGTTTGATTCAACAGTAGTATTTTCTTCAGTTGATTCTGCTTCTTGAGATTCTTCTTTTTCATCTAAATTGATGTTTTGCTCTGCAGCTACTTCATCGTTAGAAACACCTTGTTGACCTTCTAAGACAGCGTCAGCCATTTTACCAGTTAATAATTTAACGGCACGAATAGCATCGTCGTTCGCTGGGATAACGTAATCAATTTCATCTGGATCACAGTTAGTGTCAACAATACCAACGATTGGAATATTTAATTTACGTGCTTCAGCAATCGCGTTACGCTCTTTACGAGGGTCAACTACGAATAATGCTTGAGGCATAGATTTCATATCACGAATACCGCCTAAGAATTTGATTAAACGGTCGTATTCTTTTTTAAGTTCAACAACTTCTTTTTTAGGTAAAACGTCAAATAAACCGTCTTCTTCCATTTTTTCAATTTCAGAAATACGTTTAATACGTTTAGAAATTGTTTTGTAGTTAGTTAAAATTCCGCCTAACCATCTTTGGTTAACGTAGAATTGTCCAGCACGTTCTGCTTCAGCTTTAACTGACTCTTGTGCTTGTTTTTTTGTACCTACGAATAAGACTCTACCGCCATCTTCAGATACTTGTTTGATGAAGTTATAAGCTTCTTCAACTTTTTTCACTGTTTTTTGTAGGTCAATGATATAGATACCATTTCTCTCAGTGAAGATATATTTTTTCATTTTTGGGTTCCAACGGCGTGTTTGGTGACCGAAGTGAACACCGGCTTCTAGTAATTGTTTCATTGAAATTACTGCCATTTTAAATTCCTCCTAGTGGTTATTTACCTCCATAATAAACTCATATAAAGACAATTAATTTAATTGCACCCTTTAAATGTACGTTTATCATGTGTGTATTGGCTTTTATAGCCGAAAACAATAATATCATATTTCTATATAATGCGCAATGTTAATTTCATTAAAGAAATAATGCAATACACATTTTTCATAATAAAAACTGTTACAAATAATATTACATACTTGCAACAGTTGAATGTTGGTTATTGCATTATCGATTTAAATCAAAATTATTTATTTCGTTCTAATTCATCAAGGAATTTTTCTTTTTTAACTTTTATAAAGGTACCCTTCATCCCTAAGGATCGTGATTCGATTACACCAGCACTTTCAAGTTTACGTAACGCGTTCACGATTACTGAGCGAGTGATACCTACTCTATCTGCTACTTTTGAAGCTATCAATAGGCCTTCATTACCACCTAATTCTTCAAAAATATGCTCAATTGCTTCTTTTTCAGAATAAGATAATGAATTAATTGCCATAGTGATTGCCGCTTTATCACGCGCCTCTTTCTCTACTTCATTATGTTTCTCACGAAGTATTTCCATTCCAATAACAGTTGCAGCATATTCGCCTAATACTAAATCATTTTCGTTAAAGTCATCTTTAACACGACCAAGTACTAATGTTCCTAATCTTTCGCCACCACCAAGTATTGGAAATACAGTTGTACGACTGCTACTAAATACTTCTTTATCTTCAGGTGGGAATACAGTTAATTCATTATCAATATCAATATTAGATTCAGTTTGTTTAACGTCCATTAATAGTTTTGTATATTCACTAGGAATGTGTTTACCTTCTAACATTTCGTTAATTCTTTGACTTTTTAAAAGTTCATTTAAACTTGAACCTAGAATCTTACCTCTACGTGAAACAATAAATACGTTCGTTACTGTAACGCTACTAATTGTTTGAGCAACGTCTTTAAAGTCGACTGCAATACCTTTATGTTTTTGTAATAGTGTATTTAATTCTCTAGTTTTAGATAATAAGCTCATAAAATTTCTCCTTTATTTATATTATAAAATAAATGCACTTAAATCTTTATTTGTTGAAATAGATTTCAACTTATCATCAACATATTGTGGTGTTATATCAACTACAGCATTTGGCATGCTAGGGGCTTCGAAAGATAAATCCTCAAGCATTTTCTCTAAGATTGTGTGTAAACGACGTGCACCAATATTATCAGTGTCTTGGTTAACTTGATATGCCATTTCAGCTAATCTTGTAATCGCTTCCTTAGTAAAGTTCACAGTGACCTCTTCTGTTTGAAGCAATGCCTCATATTGTTTGATGAGTGATAGCTTAGGTTCAGTCAATATTCTGTAAAAATCGTCAACAGTTAAACTTTCTAATTCTACTCTAATTGGGAAGCGTCCTTGTAATTCAGGTATTAAATCACTTGGTTTCGATACGTGAAACGCGCCAGCACCGATAAATAGCATATGTTCAGTATTTACAGTACCATACTTAGTTTGAATCATGCTACCTTCTAAAATTGGTAAGATATCTCGTTGTACACCTTGTCTTGAAACATCTTGACCACTATTAGCGTTATTCGTTGCTACTTTATCAATCTCATCGATGAAGATAATACCCATTTGTTCTGCTAACTCAAGCGCTTCTTGATTTGCAGTTTCTTGATCAATTAATTCATCGGCAAAATCATCGGCCAAAATCTTACGAGCTGTTTTAACTGGCACCTCACGTTCAACCTTACGTTTAGGCATGAGTTGATTCATCATGTCTTGCATTTGTTGGTTTTGATTTGTACCGAGCATGCCTAGCGCACCTGGATCTTGTTCTACCTTAATTCTAACTTTCTCTTCTTCAAGTTTACCATCTAATAATTGTTTTTTGATTTCTGAACGTTTAGTTTTAATTTCTTCTGTAGGTGTTTCCTCTTCATCATCATCATTATTACCAAAGTTTGGAATTGCACCACCAAGTAATGACTCTAAAGGATTACTATTATTTGACGCTTTTTTCTTCATACTAGGTACAAGTAATTTAACTAACTTTTCATTAGCTTTATTAACTGCTTCGTCTTTAACCAAATCTTTCTTTTGATCTTTAACAAGTCTTACAGCTACATCGACTAGATCACGAACCATACTCTCAACATCGCGTCCAACGTATCCTACTTCAGTAAACTTAGTAGCTTCCACCTTAATAAATGGCGCTCCTACAACTTTAGCCATACGTCTTGCTATTTCAGTTTTACCAACACCAGTTGGACCGATCATCAAAATATTCTTAGGTGCGATTTCTTGTTTGGTTTCTTCATCAAGCAAACTTCTTCTATAGCGATTTCTTAGAGCAATGGCAACTTTTCGTTTAGCATCATCTTGCCCAACTATATATTCATCTAATTTAGATACGATATCTTTAGGTGTTAATTTTATACCGTTTGCATCCATATATTTTACCTCCAACCTAATTAACATCCATTTATATTCATTTCCATATTTTTAAAAGTTAAAGTGTTTCCACTATAATATTATCATTTGTGAACACACAAATGTCAGATGCAACCTTTAAACTTTCGTAAGCCATTTTTTTAGCAGATAATTGGCTTGCATGACGCTTCAATGCTCTTCCAGCACTTAAAGCATAGTTGCCTCCTGAGCCAATCGCAATTAAATCATCATCAGGTGCAATGACTTCTCCAGTTCCGCTAACCACTAATATTGCATCTTTATCCATTACAATTAACATAGCTTCCAATTGACGTAATTGTTTATCACCACGCCACTCTTGAGCTAGTTCAACAGCTGCACGTTCTAAATTACCACTAAATTGTTGTAATTTTGTTTCAAACTTCTCAAACAAAGTGAAGGCATCAGCTACACTACCAGCAAATCCAGCTAACACTTTACCTTCATATAATCTGCGGACCTTGCGCGCTGTTTGCTTCATAATAACTTGCTCACCTAGTGTAACTTGTCCATCACCAGCCATCGCTGCTTCACCGTTATGTCTAACGGCATAAATAGTTGTTGCATGTAATGATGTTTTACTCATTTATTTACTCTCCTTTTTCGCTCGAGGATGTGCATTTAAATACACTTTACGTAATTGTTGGTTAGAAACATGTGTATATCTTCCAGTTGTCGAAAGATTAACATGTCCTAACAAAGATTGTACCGTTCTTAAATCTGCACCTTGATTAAGTAAATGTGTTGCAAACGTATGTCTTAATTTGTGGGGGTGAATTTCCGTAATCCCTGCTGTACGTTTAACAACATCATTTAAAACATACCTAACACCTCTCTCTGTTATAGGGGCGCCATTCATGTTAACTAATAAAAATGAATGTTTGGTATGTTGTATAGGCTTAAATTCGCTTAAGTATTGTTCAATGCTTTGACGACAAAATTCTCCAAACGGAACAAACCGTTCCTTATTTCCCTTTCCTAGTACTTTCACACCAGGTAAAGACATATCAATATCTTTAAGTTGGATATTTACTAACTCAGAAACACGTATACCCGTTGCATATAATAATTCTAGAATAACGCGATCCCGTAATCCTTTTTTTGTATCTTTTGCTACAGTTTCGAATAATGCTTCCATCTCTTCTTCATAAAAAAACTGTGGCAAGTAGTTCTCCTTCTTAGGATGAACGAGTTGTACAAAAGGATTTATAATTGTCTCATCTTGTGTCATCCAAAACTCATAGAAAGTTCTTAAAGTTGAAATCTTCCTTGATACAGTAGTACGTTTCAAATTCTGTGAATATAAATAGCTTAAATAATTTCTAGCATCTTTATATTCAAATGTTCTTAGATTTAGTAATTCTTGTTCTAAAAAATGATTAAATTGTACTAAATCATCATGATATGATTTTAATGTATGGGCGGAGAAATTTCTCTCAACTTTGAGCATATTTAAGAATGTAACTTGGATTTCTTCCACTTAAAAATCCCCTCCATCATATGCATTGTAGCATATAACATGAAAGGGACTAAAATAATTAGCTATAGAATTCAAAATCTTTTGAGAATTACTTAAAAGATTGAAATAACTTGAACGTGCGACTAAAACAATGAATTCGAAATAAATTCTATTCTAGTTCAATCACTATAATTATAGTGTTTTCTTATAATTCTCTAAATATTCGAGCGCTCTGTTAGCTTGTGCTTCGTAACGCTCTTTTTTATCTTTAATCCGTTTTTCAAGTGAAGGTAATAAACCAAAGTTAGCGTTCATAGGTTGGAAGTTCTTTTCATTTTTAGCATGGGAGATGTAATAAGCCATACTTCCTATCATTGTCTCTCTAGGGAAAATAACTTCACCTTTATCAAGTAATTTGTGAGCTAGGTTAATCCCAGCAACAAGTCCACTTGCTGCGCTTTCAACATATCCTTCAACACCAGTCATTTGACCTGCGAATTGAATTCTATCTTCTTTAATCAACTCATATTTCTCATTTAATACATCTGGAGAATTTATAAATGTATTTCTATGCATCACACCATACCGTACGATATCAACATTTTCTAAACCAGGGATAAGTTGAATTACTTCTTTTTGTGCGCCCCATTTTAAATGAGTTTGGAAACCTACAATATTATATAGCGTTCCAGCTGCATCATCTTGTCGTAATTGAACGACAGCGAATGGACGTTTACCTGTTTTTGGATCTTCAAGACCAACAGGTTTCATAGGACCAAATAATAGTGTTTTGCGTCCACGTTCAGCCATTACTTCAAAAGGCATGCATCCTTCGAAATATTTTTCTTTTTCAAATTCATTTGTTGGTGCAACTTCTGCTTCAAGTACTGCATCATAAAAGCGATTAAATTCTTCTTCTGTCATAGGACAATTAAGATAGGCTGCTTCACCTTTATCATAACGTGATTTTAGATACACTTTATCCATATCAATCGATTCTTTTTCAATGATTGGAGCAGCTGCATCATAAAAATAAAGTTGATCCTTACCTGTAATATCTACGATTTCTTTAGCTAAATTTTCTGTAGTTAATGGACCAGTAGCAATAATTGTATATCCTTCAGGGATACTATTAATTTCTTCATTAATAACAGTAACATTAGGATGATTTCTTAAAGTTTCAGTAATATAACCAGAAAAATCATGTCGATCAACTGCTAATGCACCACCAGCAGGAACTCTTGCTTTGTCAGCAGCAGAGATAATTAATGAGTCTAATCTTCTCATTTCTTCTTTTAATACACCCACACCATTAGTTAATGCATTGCCTCGTAGTGAGTTAGAACATACTAATTCTGCAAATTTATCAGTATGGTGTGCTGGCGTTTGCTTAACTGGGCGCATTTCAATCAAATTCACTTTGATACCTCGTTGAGCTAATTGATAAGCGGCTTCTGAACCAGCTAGTCCAGCGCCAACTATATTTACAGTTTGACTCATGGTTTTCCTCCTTAATTTATTATCTATTTTTGAACTTCTTCTTTATAGTCACAGTTTGAGCAAATAACTTGTGAACTGCGTCCTTTCTTATGTTCCATTAAATAATGATTACATTTAGGACAATCACGACCAACAGGTTTGTCCCAAGAAATAAAGTCACATTCAGGATAGTTTGAACAACCATAGAAAAGTCTATTTTTCTTAGATTTTCTTTCAACGACATCTCCATCTTTGCATTTAGGGCAAGTTACGCCAATAGTTTTCACGATTGCTTTCGTATTTCTACAGTCTGGGAAATTTGAGCACGCCATAAACTTACCATATCGTCCCATTTTAATAACCATAGGAGAGCCACAAACTTCACAATCTTCGCCAGCAGGTTCATCTTTAATTTCAACTTTTTCCATTTCTTCCTCAGCACGTTCAACGTCTAATTTGAAACTTCCGTAAAAGTTATCAATTACTTTTCTCCAGCCGATATCTCCTTCAGCAATTTTATCCAATAGCGTTTCCATATTAACAGTAAACTCTACATCAATTATTTCAGGGAAATAGTCTTTTACTTGTTCATATACAATTTCACCTAATTCAGTAGGTACAAATCGTTTACTTTCAAGTTTTACATAATTACGTTTTTGTATTGTGTCAATCGTAGGTGCATAGGTAGAAGGTCTACCAATTTTTAATTCCTCTAACGTTTTAACCAAACGTGCTTCTGTATAACGTGGAGGTGGCTGAGTGAAGTGTTGCGCTGGTTCAATTTGAGTTGCAGTCACTTCATCACCTTTATTCAAGTTAGGTAATTTATTTTCTTTTTCATTATCTTTATCATCTTTGGCTTCTACATAAAGCGTCATGAAACCTTTGAATTTGATTGTTTGACCATTAGCTCGGAATTTAATGTTGTTTTGGGTAACATCTAAAGCAACAGTGTCTAAAATTGCTGGTGCCATTTGACTTGCTACAAATCTTTCCCATATTAATTTATACAAACGATGCTGATCTCTAGTTAAGTATGCTTTCATTTCATCAGGTGTACGTAAAGTACTTGTTGGTCGAATTGCTTCATGGGCATCTTGGTCACCCTGTTTACCCTTAGCAGTTCTATTTGAAAGATAATCTTTACCATACTTATCTTCAATATATTGTTTCGCTTCGTCTTTAGCGGTTTGTGATATACGTGTAGAGTCAGTTCTCATGTATGTGATTAATCCAACTGTACCTTGTCGTTTTAGATCAATACCTTCATATAATTGTTGCGCGAGCATCATAGTTTTACGCGCTTTGAAATTTAATTTACGAGCTGCCTCTTGTTGTAATGTTGAAGTGGTAAATGGATTAGCAGGATTTCTAGTTTTTTCTTTTTTATTAACATTTGTAATTTCAAATTTGTCTCCATCTAATTCAGCTGTAACTTTTTCAACATCTTTTTTTGTTTTTAATTTAAATGGTTTATTTTTATAATGAAGAAACTTAGCAGTAAATTTAGATTTCTTATATCTAAACTCACCTTCTATAGACCAATACTCTTCAGGCTTAAAGTTACGAATCTCATTCTCTCTATCTATTACTAATCTTAAAGCTACAGATTGAACTCGCCCTGCAGACAGCCCCTTTTTCACTTTCTTCCATAATACTGGTGAAATATTATATCCAACTAATCTATCTAATATACGGCGTGCTTGTTGTGCATCGACTAAATCCATTTCAATGCCACGTGGATGTTTAAAACTTTCTTTTACCGCATCTTTTGTAATTTCATTAAATACTACTCTGTTTTCTTTTGAATCATCAAGTTCTAAAATTTTTGATAAATGCCAAGCAATCGCTTCACCTTCACGGTCAGGGTCACTCGCAAGAAAGACATTTTTTGCTTTCTTAGCATATTTCTTTAAGTCTTTAACAACTGGACCTTTACCGCGTATCGTAATATATTTCGGTTCATAATTATCTTCTACATCGACACCCATTTGACTTCTTGGTAAATCTCTAACATGTCCCATAGAAGCTATAACTTTATATTTTTTACCTAAATATTTTTCAATGGTTTTCGCTTTTGCAGGCGACTCAACTATGACTAAATTATCTGCCAAAGTGAATTCCCCCTTGCTATTTCAATTACTAAAGATAAATGATAAACGGTCAATTTTGATTTTGTCAATGTTTAAATTCTATTAACGTTCATTTTAAACACTTTTTAATATTATTTTTAGCTATCAATTAGAATTAAATATAGATTTTTAATACTCTAGAATGAATCATTAATGATATCTATTTATAATCACATAGGATATCATCAGCAGAGGTTACAATCATCGCACCTTCTTGAGCTCGTTTCAAATTACCTTTTGTTAGTGGATTAAATATTGAACCTGGTAATACATATATATTTCTATTTTGCTCTAATGCACAATCAATTGTAATTTGACTACCGCTTCTAACACTTGCTTCAGTTATTAAAACCCCTTTTGAAAGACCGCTTATCAAACGATTGCGTTGCGGAAAGTGATATCGCCTAACACTAGTAAGTGGCGGATATTCACTAATAACTAAACCTTTTTCTTCAATTATGTTGCGTAATTTTTGCGTTTCTCTAGGGTAATGCATCATATGACCAAAACCTAAAACAGCTATTGTAGGTAATTGATACTCTATAGCAAAATGATGTGCTATGCTATCAGCACCTTTTGCCAAACCAGAAATAATAGTTAGTGGAATTTGTTTAAATTTAGGAAATAAGTATTGCATGGCTTTAGCTGAGTATTCTGTTGCATTTCTTGAGCCCACCACACCTAATGTATTGGAGAATGTTAATAAAAGGGGGTCACCTTGGTAAAATAGGACAAACGGATAATCATAAATTTCTTTTAACAGTCGAGGATAATTAGTATTAAACGGTGTTGTAAAACTTACTTTGTGATTCTGCAAAAATGACAAAATATCTTTTTCATTTAAATTATTAAATTTATCAATAAAATCGTCATTATGAAACATTCTGTCCCAATTTCTTATTGTATCTATTTGATCAGTATAAGAGAATTTAAAAAAATCAGGATTTAATTTTAATAAATGATGAATATGTTGGGTCGTATAACCTAGCCAAATTAATTTCAAAAGTAATATGTTGTTGTTAGTCATGAAGTCGTCTCCTTTAAAAACATTATAAGACAACTATGTCGTATATCACATTTCAATTAAAAGACATTTGATGGATAAAATTTAATAACTTTTAATGAGTAATTTTAATATTGAATTATGTAAACTGTCTTCATGCTCATTTTATACATAAATCTGAAACCTAAAATCCCCAGATTACTTTAAATTTTGTTACCTTAGCACTAAATAAATCGATTCACTTACTTTTGATATAATTTATAGAGCAATTTATTTACTGGCTTAATAAAATTACCAACATATTCTTCTATAAACGCATTGAATCCTTTTTTAAATTGTTGGACACCATAATCTTCTGCATTCTCACCAAAGTCGCCAGTTATGCCGTAGAAATTATAACGCTCTAAGCCTTTCTCTTTTGCGTAGCGTATCATATCCCATTGCAGACAATAGGCACCCATAAATTCATTGTATTTAGGATTAGAACCACTTGATAAATAGCACATTTCGTGATTGTTATAAATAAACAATGCAGCAGCTAAATCAAGTAATGTACCATCCGTAATGATTACTTGTTCAGTTTTTGCTATTTTATTATAAAAGCTCTCTAGTTGTTGATTGAATTGGTGATATTTTATTTTTGCCTTTTTTGAATTAGCATTCACTTTAAATGATTGTTTAATTTCAGTCACTTTCTCTTCTAATTCTATCGCTCGTTGCTTTAATAAATTTATATACTTATTTAAATCAATAAAAGCTAGCTTCATACATGCTTTACCACCATAAATATCAAGCATTTGTTTGAAATAAGGTTCTTCTTGAAAATGAAAACCATATTTTTCTTCAGCCATGTGAAACAGTCGATAAAATCTATTCGTTTCTTTAATTGATAAAGTTTTTATTTGCACACCCATTTCAATTGTCTTCATAATGTTACGTCTAGTTTGATATGACATATCTTTTAATAATTGTTGTTCACTTTTATCTTTTAAATCTAATATAGAATGCCATCTTATTTGACTCATAGCTGAATAGCCAGTTGTAAAACCTTGATGTTGGTATCCTAATTTATTCATCACCTTGAATCACTGTTTATTGTTAAAGTGTTCTATAATCTCACCATCAGCACTTCTTATATTCTCCAAGACATAAGGGTCAACTAGTATAAAAACATCTCTTCGCATATTTACATAATGCGTAAATTTTTTAAAGAAAAATTCAACTAACTCTAAATTAGTAAAATCCATCACCGGTCCTCGATGGGTATATAAGTATTTAAACACCTTAAATATACGAGCATCAGTTAATATACAGGCAGCAACTACGTTACCGTTTTCTTTGACACCGACAATATGAACCACTAAATTTCGAGCTTTCCTATATTTATATAACTCTACAATCTGAGTATAATGCGAAAAATTATTTTCTCATAAAAATTTCAAATTCATTTAATTCTAAAGTTGTAAAATTCAAATCATTAATACTCTCTTTCCTCAAATTCATTTATGCCTCTTTATTAGACCTTATAAAAATCATATCGTAGTTATAATTATGTATCACACGATGTGCTACTACTTTTTTTATAACCACCTAAATTCCAATTTTGATCTAAACTTTGAAACTACATGAGTTTACCATCATAATTACCATCCAACACTATTGCTGTATGTCCAAATCCACCATCATACCTTCCACTAAAAACTACAACATCTCCAGGTTTAGCTTCTAAAGTAGAAGTGTTTTTATATTCAATTTTCACATTTCCATATTGTTTTTTAGAACTTGTTTCATTTATCACAACTATATTTTTATTAAAATCATCCTGTGAAGTTATTACTACTTTATCGTTAGATTTTATCTCACTTGCATATGCACTATAATTTTGATTAATAAAAAATAAAGAACCTACTACAAAAGACACTACACTGATAGTTATTTTCCGAATAGAAAAATTTGATGATATGATATTTTATTCATGATGCTCACTCCTTTTATCAACGCACCATCATTATATATTTTATAATAAATTAAACAAAAGACCTGATTTCCAATATTAGAAATCAGGTCTTAGACAATAAAATCAATTCAAATTTTAATGATGATTATTTAATTGTTAATAATTCCTCATAAATACCAGCTTCTTTAGCTGCTTCGATTAATGTAGTACCGATTTCTGAAGGTGTATCCGCAGTTTTAACACCACATTCATTTAATGTTTTAATTTTTTCATCTGCAGTACCTTTACCACCAGAAATAATCGCACCAGCGTGACCCATACGTTTACCTGGAGGTGCTGTTTGACCACCAATGAAACCAATAACTGGTTTGTTCATATTCGCTTTAATCCATTCAGCTGCTTCTTCTTCAGCAGTACCACCAATTTCACCAATCATTACAACAGCTTTAGTATCTTCATCTTCATTAAACGCTTTAAGTACATCGATAAAGTTAGTACCGTTGACAGGGTCGCCTCCAATACCTACAGCTGTAGTTTGACCAATGCCTTCTTCAGTTAATTGATGAACCGCTTCGTAAGTTAACGTACCAGAACGTGATACAACACCTACATGACCTTTTTTATGAATATATCCTGGCATGATACCAATTTTACATTCATCAGCAGTAATAACACCTGGGCAGTTTGGTCCAACTAAGCGTGTTTTTCTTCCTTCTAAGTAACGCTTAACTTTAACCATGTCAACAACAGGAATATGTTCAGTAATACAAATAACCATATCTAAATCTGCATCTGCTGCTTCCAAAATAGAATCTGCTGCAAAGGGCGCTGGAACATAAACTACAGATACGTTAGCACCTGTTTCTTCTTTAGCTTCTGCAACAGTATTATATACAGGTACGCCTTCAACAACTTGTCCACCTTTACCTGGTGTTACCCCTGCAACAATTTGTGTACCATAATCAAGCATTTGTTTTGTATGGAAAAGGGCAGTAGACCCTGTAATACCTTGTACCATTACTTTAGTATTTTTATCTATAAATACACTCATCTTAGTGTTCCCATCCTTTCCTTACGCTTCTTTAACAAGCTTAACAATTTTTTGAGCGCCTTCAGCCATTGTAGCTGCTGGTTCAATTGCTAAACCTGATTCGTTTAAGATTTCTTTACCGCGTTCTACATTTGTACCTTCTAAACGAACTACTAATGGTAAAGTTAATTCAACTTCTTTAACTGCTGCTACGATACCTTCAGCAATAACATCACATTTCATGATTCCACCGAAGATGTTTACAAAGATACCTTTAACATTGTCATCACCTAAGATGATTTTGAATGCTTCAGTAACTTTTTCTTTTGTAGCGCCGCCCCCTACGTCTAGGAAGTTAGCTGGATTTCCACCAAAATGATTAATAGTATCCATTGTAGCCATCGCTAAACCAGCACCATTAACCATACAACCAATATCTCCATCTAATGCAATGTAAGATAAGTCATATTTAGATGCTTCAATCTCTTTAGGATCTTCTTCTTCTAAATCACGTAATTCTTGGATATCTTTATGTCTGAATAATGCATTGTCATCGAAGTTGATTTTAGCATCTAAAGCTAAAACTTCACCTTCACCAGTAGTAACTAATGGGTTAATTTCAACGATAGAACAATCTTTTTCGATAAATACATTGTATAAAGAAATTAAGAATTTCGCTGCTTTATTAATAGATTCTTTTGGAATGTTAATGTTGAAAGCAATACGACGCGCTTGATAAGGTGATAAACCTACAACTGGGTCGATTGTTTCTTTAAAGATTTTTTCTGGTGTTTTAGCAGCTACTTCTTCAATTTCAGTACCGCCTTCTTCTGAAGCCATTAAAGTAATACGATCAGTTGCACGGTCAATTACAAAACCTACATAATATTCTTTTTGAATATCGCAACCTTGTTCAATATACAAACGTTTAACTTCTTTACCTTCAGGTCCAGTTTGATGTGTAACTAATTGTTTACCTAATAATTCATTGGCATAAGTTTCAACCTCAGATAATGATTTAGCAATCTTAACTCCACCTGCTTTACCTCTACCCCCAGCGTGGATTTGTGCTTTAACCACATAAACCTCTGTGTCTAATTCTTTAGCCTTTTCCACTGCTTCTTCAGCAGTAAATGCAACTCGTCCTTCTGGAACGGCTACGCCCATAGAACGAAATATTTCTTTACCTTGATACTCGTGGATATTCATCTTCCATCCTCCTACTTCTTAGGTTAAGTTCAGTTATAATTATAGAAAATGAAAGCGCTATTGTAAACTGAAAGTGTTCCACTTTTTGCAATTAATTAAAAATTCAAATAATTACATCATAGATTTGATTGGTTCAAAGCTTTTACGATGATACGGTGTAATACCGAGTTTATTTAGGCTTTCTAAATGTGCTTTAGTTCCGTAACCCACATTTTTCTCAAATTCATATCCTGGATATTCATCTGCAATCTCTTTCATTAAATCATCTCTGTATTCTTTTGCCATTATACTTGCTGCAGCAATAGACACACTCTTTGCGTCGCCTTTAATAATAGATGTTTGAGGAATTGTTGTATCTAAAGACATTGCATCTATTAATAAATGATCTGGACGATTTACTAATTGACTCAAAGCTCGATTCATTGCTACTTTAGTTGCATTATATATATTCAGTTCATCGATCTCTTCTGGTCTAGCTAAACCATAGGCATACTCCAACACCCCGTCTTTAAGCTTTTTATTAAGTATTTGTCTTTTTCTCGCTGTTACTTTTTTAGAATCATCAAGTCCTAAATAGCGATGCCCTTCATTTAAAATCACTGCACATGCAACAACAGGACCTGCTAGCGGACCACGTCCAACCTCGTCAATACCACAGATTAATGCTTGAGGATTGTTATTCAGCAACTCATTTTCAAATTGATTCATTGTATTGTAATGGTCTAAAATTTCTTGTTCTTTTAAAAGTTGTTTACGACGTCTTGTAATAGCTTGTTGTACCCCTTTACGAGCGTCTTGATTTAATTCATGTTGTTCTAAAACTTCAATTGAGTTAATTTCAGATAATATGTGCTTTGCTTCATTAATTGTTTGTATCATTATCTAATTCACTCTTCATTTCTGAATATAAGTCAAAACAGTATGTTCCAATTTTGGCATTTCTAACGTCATTAATTATCAGTTCAATAACCGCTTCGTAATCTACTTCATTGCCTCTTTGTAAAAGTCCACGTCGACGTCCAATTGCATCAAACCATTCTAATATTTCAGCATCTGCAGGTAAATCAATCTTATAATGTTGCTTAAAACCTTCTAAATCATGGTTAATTAAAAACTGTAAACCATAGATAGCAACTTCATCTAAATGTACAATACTGTCTTTTATTGCGCCTGTTAAACTTAATTTTTTACCAACAATTTCATCTTCAAATTTAGGCCATAAAATTCCAGGTGTATCTAATAATTGTAAAGATTGCCCAACTTTAATCCACTGTTGTTGTTTGGTTACACCTGGTTTATTACCAGTTTGTGCAATATTTTTTCGTGCTAATTTATTAATCAATGTTGATTTACCAACGTTAGGTATGCCAACAATCATTGCTCTAATTGCTCTAGGTTTAAGTCCTTTAGCTTTCTCACGTTCAAATTTTTCTTTTGTTGCTGCTATGGCTGCAGTTTCTACACCTTTTAAATTTTTGCCATGCTTAGCATCTACTGACACAGGATAATATCCTTTATCTATAAAGAAGCGTTCCCATTTTTGCATTTCATTTAAATTGGACATATCTTTTTTATTAAGAATAACTACGCGCGGTTTTTGTTTAATTACTTCATCAATCATTGGGTTACGAGAACTATATGGAATACGTGCATCAACTAATTCAAATACAACATCTACTTTTTTTAATTGTTCTGTTACCTCTCGTTTAGCTTTTGCCATATGTCCTGGATACCATTGAATTGCCATTAATTGTCACCTTACTTTCGATATATTTTAATTCAACTTGTTGATTATAATTGAATTTTTATTTGAGAGCCACTTTTTTTCTAAGTTCATCATTTATTTTATCATTCATTAATTAAAACGATAAAGTACAATAAGTTTATAATGTCAGAAAAGCATAATTACTTTTAATCGCACAATCTATCCCCTACAATTTAATTATACTGTTACAATTATAATCCTATCGCTTAGAGGTAAATTATGAAGAAAATATTAATATATATAGGTATATTCTTAACTCTGTCTTTCATAGGACATAGCTATATAATTTTTCGCTTTATTCACGACGGCGTTTTATTTACAGGACCCAACGATGGTATCGAACAGATGATACCTATTCAAATGTTTCTATTTGATAAATGGAGCGTTGGCAATCTTTTTTATGCTACTGATTTTGGTCTAGGTGGAGATTTTTTTACGGATTTAAGCTATTATTTCTCAACAAACATACTATTTATTATTAATGTACTATGTATCATTCTATTAAAAACAATTATTCATATAAATACTCAGGGATTACTATTTTGGATGGTAAATGCGCTAGTTATTTCCATTATTAAAGCTGCATTAGCGATGTATTGTACCTATCTCTATAGTAAATTTATTTCACGTAATACTTGGATTAGTATTATTATGGCATTTCTATTTGTTATGTCGCCGCTTTATTATCGCTTTACTGTTTATTGGCCATTCTTTAGTGATGTATTTATTTGGATGCCATTGTTACTATTTTCTATAGAACGCACACTTCAAAAACAAAAGTTTGGTCTATTTATTGTCACAATTACACTAATAATGATAAATAATTTCTACTTTGCATATTATCTTTGTCTTATAGGTGCAAGTTACATACTTCTTCGTATAATTTTTAGACACTCTAAAGATATTATTCCACGTGGCAAAGCTTTACTATTATTTGCTATCAGTGCCATTTTAGGATTAGGTAATAGTTTATTTATGTTCTTCCACGGTGTTCAAAGTTTTTTAAATAATCGTCGTGTCCCTTTTTCAGGAACAGTAAATACCTTCGAAAAGCTAGATATTAACACAAATATCTTCTTTGATAATTATTTAATCGTATTGTTATTTCTAACTATTCAAGCATTATTATGTATTAAACTTTATAAACACTTTTATTATCGCTTATTCGCAATTTTAACTTTCGCATTTATTCTATTAAGCTTTGTACCATTTATCGATCAATTGTTTAATGGATTTTCTGCACCACAAAAACGTTGGCATTTTATATTGTCTTTTAATTCAGCCATATTAATTGGTCTATTTCTAAAATATTTTAGAACACTAAAAATCAAATCATATTTAATTAGTAATATTATTGCTGAAATTATCATTTTCGCTAGTGCTATTACCTATCATAAATTTGTAGCTTGGCTTGTACTTGTACCAATCGTTTCTTTAATAGGGTTACTTATTTTAATTTTAAAAGATAGACGTTATCGCATTAATCTAAGCTATATATTCGGCATTTCTATAATCTTACTCAATTTAATGGTTTCTTTCGTCTTTATTAAAAATCAAATTTATTTTAAAGATCATCAAGAACGAGCTAATACATTTTATATTAACTCAAGTTTATATAGTTCAGACTTACAACGTTCATTAGTTAATACAATGAAGAATAGTAAGCGAGAAGATGAACGTATCGATTGGCGAGTGAATGAGCAAGATAACACACCTATGTACCAACACTTTAAAGGACTAAGTTTATATTCAAGTATCTTCCATCATAATATTCTCGATTACTATTATGATGCACTAAAAATTAATCTTGCCGAGGAGTCACTAAGTCGCTATCAATCAATAAATGGTCGACAAAATATAGCAAGTCTTTTCTCAGTACGTTATATGATGCTAAAAGATTATCAGGGAAATTTACCCGCCTATTTTAAAAAGGTTAAAACAAGTGGACAATATTCTATCTATGAAAATACACTTAATTTGCCGAGTGTTAAAGTTACGAAAAATGTTTATAATAGTAAATCTTTAAAAACATCTATAGATCGTGAGCATGCGATGTTAAATGGTGTGATCATGGATAATGCAGGAAAATCTTTCAAACAACCAGCATCTAATTTACTATCAAAAGTTGATATGCAACAACAAAATACTAAGCAAATTGGAAAAAATCGCTATAAGGTTATTGGTGGCAAAGGTGGTACTATAAAATTACATCTTCCAAAACAAATACGTGATAAATATGATGATTTTTATTTAACGATGAAGATTAAGAGAGGTAATCCAGATAGTAATTACACAGTCGCTATCAATAATTACGCTAATCATCGATTGTTTAATAATTCTACCTATCGAACAGGTGTAGACACTCAACTTTATCGCACTCATCCAGATAAAAATGGTGATATCACTATTACCCTTTCGCCTGATGGTGAATTTTATGTCGATTTACAACAATTAAATGGCGAAAATTATGATACGCTTAAAAAGGTGCATGATAATGCTAATTTTGATACAAGTTATCATGATATTAAAAATGGTATACAAGTCCAACTCAGTCACCATGAGAGTGGTATAGCCTCAATAAACATTCCTTATCGAAAAGGAATGCGTGCATATGTTGATGGACAACCTGCAAAAATCCAAAAAGTAAATTATATGATGACCGGTGTTCCAGTCGAAAAAAATGCAAAACAAATTGTCATTAAATATCAACCTCCTTACTGGAATACTATGATATTCATTTCATTAATGAGTATGATTCTTAGTGCTGTTTTTGTAAAAATTATTAATTCAAAAAAACGAAAGATGAGGAAGTAATTTGATTAAAAAAATATGGTCAAAACCCTTTTGGACGTTTGGTCTCATTTTCATCATAGCTAATATCGTAACACTAACCATTTATTATCCATTTATCCGAGATTACATAAAAGATGGCGTGGTATTTAGTGGCTCTGGTGATGGTTTTAGACAAATGATGCCGTTCCAATTATATTTATATGAACACTTCACACAATTAAAAGGATTTTACGATCATTCATTTGGACTAGGCGGTGATTATGTTAAAGGGTTAGCCTATTATTATTCCCTTACACCAATTATGTGGGTCAATTTTATTATTGTATGGATTGGTGAACATTTATTCCATTGGCAACCGCAAAACATTCGCTTTTGGCCAACGAATCAATTAATTGTTGCTTATGTACGAACAATAATTACTTTTATTTGTGCATTTTATTATTTTAGATATTTAAAGTTAAGTTCTACACCTCTGTTGATAGCAACAATTTTATATGGGGCATCAACAGTAGTGTTATATTACAATTTTACTTGGTCATTTTATGGAGATTTGTTAATTATATTGCCATTATCATTATGGGGAATGGAACGTTTCTTTCAACGTAGAAAGATAGGTTTGTTCATCTTTGCAGTGGCAATCACACTATTTTCAAATTTTTACTTTACTTATTATCAAGCCATTGTGTTAGGTATTTATTTTATATTACGTGTCGTATTCCAGTATCGCTATGACATCGTATCTCGTTGGCAAAAATGTTATTTACTAATTATAGGGGCTATGTTTGCGCTCCTATCAAGCATATTAGGTTTTTACACTGGTGTATCATCTTTCCTAAATAATGATCGCCAACAAAATTCTGATTTCAACCTCTCTCTATTTACTGATCTAACTAAAAATAATTATTATATATTTTCAAATGGCTTTTATGTAACAATATCACTTATTGCATTGGTAGCATTATTAACGCCAAAGTTATATAAACACTATTACTATAAAATTTTTGCTATTATAACGTGGTTCTTACTTATTGGTTCATTATCACAGTACTTTGACAGTGCTTTTAATGGATTCTCATTACCACAACGACGGTGGGTTTATTTCTTAGTGTTATCTACAAGTGGACTGATTGCTTTATATATTTATCACTTATCAGAGTTGACTATGAAACAGTTTCTATTTGCAGCTGTGCCCGTATTTATTGGTGGTTTGTGTAGATATATCATAGCTGACAACTTTGTAGATTGGATGGTAATTGCTTTAATTATCATCGTTGTGCTAGGAATATTTATCTATCACAAATCTTTACTGAAACAACCAATTATTATGTTATCGTTGATTGTGCTATTTTTCGGTCAACAAATTATAATGACACATGATTCAAGACAAAGAACGATAGACCCATATTCAACGACAATCAATACATTGAGCGATCCTTCATACTATAATGATACTATTGCTAAAAAAATTGATTCTATCAAAGAACATCATGATGATCCATTTCATCGTATTGATTATATGTCGGCATATGCATTAAATTCTCCTTTTCTTTATCACTACAATGGTATTTCGTTATACTCAAGCATTTTTGATGGAGGAATTTTGAAATATTATGATAAATTAATGCAAATTAATATGCCTGTTGATAAAAATAGTACGTATCGCTTTTTAGGAAATCGTGCAAACTTAACTGCTTTATGGAATGTTCAAGATCGACTACGTCATCCTGAAGATCAAAATATGACTTACGGTTTTGAAAAGAAAGATATGATATTGAATGGTAAAAATACGCTTATCCATTCTAAAAACATGATTGACTATCCATCAGCTCATGTAACTAATCATATATATAATAGTGATGATTTAAAGTCACCTTTAGATCGTGAACAAGCTATGTTAAAAGGGATCGTATTAAACGACAATTCAGAAAAAGCAAATACTTCATTTAAAGCTAATAAAAACCTTTTAAACAAGTCAAAAATGTCTACAAAAAATGCGACTTGGAAAAATCAAAATCATCTTAAAGTACACAAAGATAATGGTGGGGTTACATTAAAATTACCTGAATCTGTCGCTAATCAGTATAAAGATATGTACGTAGAAATGGATGTTGAACTACTTTCGCCTGACAAAGCGCATTCAGTAGGTGTTAATGAATATTCGCAAAATCGAAATGAACTGAGCTACAAATATCGTCGCTTAGTTACACCAGTTACAATGCGTGTTAAAGCGTCTGATAAGCTAAATATTCATCTATCTAAAGGGAATTATCGTTTATCTGTAAAAGGTATTTATGGTGAGGACTACAGCACACTTAAAAAAGCTTCAAAAGAATTAACACCTGTGAAAGTTAAAGACATGAGAAATGGTTATGTCGTCAAGAAACCAAAGAACGCAACAGGCTATGTCATTTTACCAACAGTATATGCAAATGGTATGCATGCGAAAGTCGATGGGAAAGAAATACCTGTTCACCAAGCTAATGGTATCATGACAGCAATATCAGTTAATAAAGGAGATAAAGTGATTAAACTCACATACACCCCTCCTCAATTCTATCTACTTGCTATTATGAGTTTCATTGGTGTTATCGGTAGTATATTATTTAGTTTATGGGTTAAGAAAAAACGATAAATTAAGATAGTTAATAAATTAAACTTTAATTGTTTTAAATGTGAATAAAAATAATAAAGCTTCCAATCTCAACTTGAAAGAAGAAGATTGGAAGCTTTATTTGTAAGACAAACGTTGTATCTAATCTCTGTCTTATTATTATACTCAGTTTGCTGATTAACGAATTTCTTGGATTCTAGCAGCTTTACCACGTAAACTACGTAAGTAGTATAATTTAGCACGACGTACTTTACCACGACGTTTAAGTTCGATTTTTTCGATTTTTGGAGTGTGTAATGGGAATGTACGTTCCACGCCTACACCTGAAGAAATTTTACGAACTGTGAAAGTTTCAGAAATTCCTCCACCACGACGTTTGATTACAACACCTTCGAATACTTGGATACGTTCACGTGAACCTTCTACGATACGTACGTGTACACGTAAAGTATCACCAGTACGGAATGTTGGTAAGTCTGTACGTAATTGTGATTTTGTAACTGCTTCGATTAACTTATGATTACTCATTGATATACTCTCCTTCAACCTATGTTCTTGCCTAGACATTCATATAGCAGCGGATCATAGTGATAATTAGTGTCTTTTCACACTTGATATATATTAGCATAATACTAATTGTTTTTCAATTGCTTTTTATAGCTTTCTATAAATTTTTCATCGTCTTCTGTTAAAGGATATCGATCAAGTAAGTCCGGTCGCTTATGATAAGTACGGATTAATTTTTGTTCATGTCGCCATTGTTCAATATTTGCATGATTACCTGATAATAATACATCTGGAACGGTCATATTTTCAAATTCTCTTGGACGCGTATATTGAGGGAATTCTAATAGACCATCTGAGAACGAATCATCTTGATGTGATTGTTGATTTCCTAATACACCTGGTATTAATCGCACAATCGCATCTGTCATCGTCATCGCTGGCAATTCTCCTCCAGTTAATACATAATCCCCAATTGAAATTTCATCCGTCACTAGGTGCGTTCTTATACGTTCATCATAACCTTCATAATGTCCACAAATAAATACGATATGCTCAGCTTCGCTTAATTCTTGTGCAATTTCTTGTGAAAAAGGTCTACCTTGAGGACACATTAAAATGACACGCGTTTGATCAGTTCGTTGTAAATCTTTCATAGCATTGAAGACTGGTTCAGGTTTTAGGACCATACCCTGTCCACCACCAAATGGGTAATCATCCACTTGATTATGTTTATTAATGGCATAATCTCTAAAATTCACAGTATTCACACTAATGATTTCTTTATCCTGTGCCCTTTTTAAAATGGAGTGATTGAGCACGCCATCAAACATCTCAGGAAATAAAGTTAAATAATCAATTTTCATTAATCTAACAACCCTTCCATAGGTGTTATACGAATCGTTTTATTTTCAATATCAATTTCTTTAACTACATCAGCTATATAAGGAATGAGATATTCCTTTTCTCCTTTAACAACCCAAACATCATTTGCACCTGTTTCAAAAATATTGATAACTCTGCCGATAGGTTGATTGTCATTATCAAATACAGTACTTCCAATGATGTCAGAGTAGTAATATTCATTTTCAGCTAATTCAATATCTTCATGATCGCGTTCTTGGTACAAATAGTCACCTTTATATTGTTCGACGTCATTAATGTTATTTATTCCCTCAAATTTCAACATATGAAATCCTTTATGAACACGGTAAGATAAGACCGTCAATTGTTCTTCATGATTTTGATGATTTACCGTCAATACTTCACCTGGTTGGAAACGGGTATCCGTAAAATCGGAATTAGATTTCACTTTAACTTCACCTTTAATTCCATGTGTATTTACGATTTGACCAACTTCAACTTGCATATTTGCACCTCATTTAATCCATTAATGTCATTTTGTTTATCATATCATGATTTTTCAGTATTTAAAAAGGCGCCATCAGTTGGCGCCTCTATTACTTTACTTATAAAGTTTAAGCTAATTATTTAGCGTGTTTTTGTTCATCAAAAGTTTTTAAAATACCTTGTTTAGATAAGATATTATGAACTGTATCAGTTGGTTTAGCACCGTCTTTTAACCATTTTAATGCTAATTCTTCATCAATTTTAACTTCTGGAGCATTAACACTAGCTGGGTTGTAAGTACCGATTTGTTCGATAATACGACCATCACGTGGTGAACGTGCGTCTGCTACTACGATACGATAGAATGGATTTCTTTTTGAACCTAAACGAGTTAAACGAATTTTAACTGCCATATATAAAACTCTCCTTTATATCTTTTACTTTTTATTTTCTACAAGAAATAATATTAACAGTAACTTGATATTTTGTAAAGACTTTTTTCTTTACCAAATCTAGGTTTTTTTAAAACCGTAGATTTGGTTATGGACTAGCTTTAGCTAGGCCGAACCTTTTGCTAAATGTTTGGTAGTACATTTATTTTTTCAATAAACATCAAAATATCGAACACTATTTGAGAAGCGTTCGATATTTTCACTTAATTAAAATGGTAAGTTCATACCTTTTAACATATTTTCCATTTGACTACGTTTGCCTTTTTTACCTTTACGGCCAGCACCACTGAATTGCTTCATCATTTTCTTCATATCATTAAATTGTTTCATCAAGCGATTCACTTCTTGTAGTGAACGCCCAGAACCTTTGGCGATACGTTTTTTTCTTGAAACATTTAGTACTGCTGGGTTTTCTCTTTCACTTGGTGTCATAGACTGGATAATTGCTTTAATATGGTCAATTTGCTTTTCATCCATATTTAACTTATCCATGCCTTTCATCTTATTCATTCCTGGAATCATTTTCATGATGTCATCAAGTGGGCCAAGATTTTTAACTTGATCCAATTGTTCAAGGAAATCGTCCAATGTGAACGTAGAATTACGCATTTTTTGTTCTAAATCTTTAGCTTTTTCTTGGTCAACATCTTGTTGTGCCTTTTCAATAAGACTTAAAACATCTCCCATACCAAGTATACGAGAAGCCATTCGCTCTGGGTGGAACAGTTCAAGTCCATCCATCTTCTCACTCATACCAACAAATTTAATTGGTTTTTGAGTTACTGAACGAATAGATAAAGCAGCACCACCACGAGTATCTCCATCTAATTTAGTCAACGTAACACCAGTAACGTCTAATTGGTCATCAAATGATTGAGCAACGTTAACAGCGTCTTGCCCAGTCATAGCATCTACAACTAACATGATTTCATTAGGTTTAGAAATTTCTTTAACTTCTTGAAGTTCATTCATTAACGCTTCATCAATATGCAAACGACCTGCTGTATCAATGATTACAAAATCTAAATGTTCTTCTTTGGCATGTTTTAATGCATTTTCAACTATTTGTTGCGGTTTAACTTGGTCCCCTTCACTATAAACAGGAACGTCAAGTTGTTTACCTACCGTTTGTAATTGGTTAATTGCCGCTGGACGATAAATATCCGCTGCAACTAACATTGGCTTTTTATTATATTTTTTACGCATTAATAATGCTAGTTTACCGGCTGTTGTTGTTTTACCTGCACCTTGTAAACCAACCATCATAACAACAGTAGGTGGCTTGTTTGCCATTTTAATCGTTGAGTTTTCGCCACCCATTAATTGAGTTAATTCATCTTGTACAATTTTAATGACTTGTTGACCAGGTGTTAATGATTGCATTACATCTGATCCTAAGGCACGATCTGACACTGTCTTAACAAATTCTTTAACTACTTTAAAGTTTACATCGGCTTCTAATAATGCTAATCGTACTTCACGCATCATTGCTTTAATATCCGCTTCAGTAACTTTACCTTTACCACGCATTCTCTGTATCGTAGCTTGCAAACGATCAGATAATCCTTCAAATGCCATATCAATTGCCCTCCTTTATCTCTATTTATTCTAATTCTTCTAATTGATTAATGTATTGTTCTAACTTCTTAGAATCATTTAATGTTTGTTTCATATCGTCATAAATTTTACGACGTTGTTCAAATTTTTCATACAAATTCAATTTAGCTTCATAATCTTCTACTAAATCGCCAGTTCTTCTTATATTATCATAAACTGCTTGTCTACTCACATCAAATGTCTCTGCAATTTCACTTAGTGAATAGTCTCTCAAATAAAACAGTTCCATATAATTTCTTTGTTTTTCAGTTAATAATGTTTGATAAAAATCAAACAAATAATTCATTCGCAAAGTTTTAACTAAATCATTTTTCCCCATTTGGATTATCCTCATTATTAAAATCTAATTCAGCAACTTCATCTGGAATATCTTCATTTTGTTCAATCATATCTGCAAATAAGCCATATACATAACTTTCTGGGTTAAATGGTTGTAAGTCATCAAGTTTCTCACCTAATCCTACATATTTCACAGGTATGTGAAGTTCATTTCTAATCGCAAGTACAATACCACCTTTAGCAGTACCATCTAATTTAGTTAATACTATACCTGATACGTTTGTAACTTCTTTAAATGAACGTGCTTGAGATAATGCGTTTTGACCTGTTGTTGCATCTAAGCATAATAAAGCTTCATGTGGCGCATCTGGCACAGCTCGGCTAATGACACGTTTCATTTTATCCAATTCTTGCATTAAATTAGATTTGTTTTGTAAACGTCCTGCAGTATCACAAATTAATATATCGACACCTTTATTTTTAGCGGAATTAATTGCATCATATACAACTGCAGCAGGATCTGAACCTTCACTTTGACGAATTACTTCAACACCTACACGGTCACCCCAAACTTGTAGTTGATCAATTGCACCAGCTCTAAATGTATCTCCAGCGGCAAGCATTACTTTTTTTCCTTCCATTTTATATCTGTGTGCTAATTTACCGATTGTAGTTGTTTTACCAACACCATTTACGCCAACCATTAAAATGACATTCAAACGGCCGTCTTCAAGATTCATTGCTTCTGATTGGTCATCTTCTTGATGATAGATTTCAACAATCTTTTCAACAATAACTTCACGTAAATCTTCAGTTTCTTGTATATTTCGACGTTGTGCTTCAGTACGTAATTCTTCTGTTAATTGCATTACTGTGTTGAAACCAACATCTGCAGTGATTAACATTTCTTCAAGTGCTTCGAAGAAATCTTCATCTACTGTTCTATAACGTGCGATCAAATTATTAAGTTGTTCTTGGAAGTTCTGACGTGATTTTTCAAGACCTGCTTTAAATTTAGCCCCCATTTTTTGTGCTTCAATTTCTTCAAAATCTTCAATTGAAATTAATCCATCGTCATCAAAATCCGCTTCACTTAATTTACGCGGTTTTTTCTTCGGTTCTATCTGTGCTTCATCATTGTCATCATGAATTGTGCTACTCTGATTGCCTTCTTCTTCTGATAATTCTTGTTCTATATCTTCAGTAGATTTCGTTGAAAATTTGTCTTTTAATCGTTTAAAGAAACTCATGCTTGTTCCTCCTTCATAACCTCATCAATTGTATTTAAGTTGACACTTACTAATTTTGAAACACCTGACTCTTGCATCGTCACACCATATAAACGGTCTGAATATTCCATAGTTCCTTTTCGATGTGTAATAACAATAAATTGAGTTTGAATAGATAATTCTTTTAAAAATTGAGCGTATCGAATTACATTCGCTTCATCGAGTGCAGCCTCTACTTCATCTAGTATAACAAATGGAGCAGATCTTACTTTCAAGATAGCAAATAGTAGTGCAATAGCACTTAATGCACGCTCACCACCACTTAATAAAGATAAGTGTTGCAATTTCTTACCAGGTGGTTGAACAATAATATCGACACCAGCTGATAAATAATCATCATCTGTTAACTCTAATTTAGCATGTCCACCTCCAAATAACGACTGAAATACTGTCGTAAAATGAGCTTGCACTTGTAAAAACGTTTCTTTAAAACGACCTTTCACTTCTTGGTCCATCTCACTTATAATTTGTTCAAGTGTTTGTTTCGCTTCACGCAAGTCTGTACGTTGTTCATCTAGGAAAGTATAACGCTCATTTAATTCTTCAAATTGCTCAATAGCATTAATATTTACTGGCCCTAGTTCTTCAATTGACATTTTAGTTAGTTTGACTTTCTTTCTCAGCGCATCAATTGGCGTTTCTGAAGAGAATTCACTTCTAGCCCGCTCAACAGTTAGTTGATATTCATCATTCAAATGATCAATTGCATGGTTAATCAATACATCTAATTTCGATTGTTGTGCTTTTATATCTTGATAAAAACTTTCAATTGACAATAAATCTTGATGACATTCTTGCAATGTAGCTTCATGTGACTCAACATCTTCATTGACATCAATACGTTCTTTTTTCAATTGTTTTAACTGATCAGTGATGGATTGTCGGTCATTTTCTTTAGATTTTATCTGTTGTTGTAATTTTTCAAATGCTTGTTCCCCCATCATTTCGTCAGAATTGAAGAGTTTAATTTTATCGTCAACATTTGTTAATTGTTTGTTAATCGTCTCTATCTGTTTATCTGTACGTTCTAATGACGCTTTTTGAGCATTTATTCGTTCTTTAATTACAGCTAAGTCAGAGCGTTTTTGGTTTAATTGTTGTTGCACTTGAGTGGTATTCTCTTTACCTTCTTTAGATAATTGAGTATAACGTTCAATATCTGTTTCAAGTTGTTTTAACTTACCTTGAATAATAGTTAATCGCTCTTGTTTTTCAGTTAAAGTAATGCGACTATTTTCACTTTGGTAGCCATCATTTTTCTCGAATTCAAATTCCTCATGTTCATCTTTAATGTGCGCTTCTTGTGTTTTAAGTCGATCTAATTCTAACGCTTCATTATGAGATTGTTCTTTTACTTCGTTATATTGCTGACTCATTTTAAAATAAGTTTCGCTGAGATGTTCAACTTCATTTTTGTGTTTTTGTAACTGTTTCTCGAAATCTTGTGTTTGTGATTCATAATCTTTTAATTGATTACGCATAGTTGTCAGTTCATCTTTTTGTGATAGAATACTCTTCGTCTTGCGCGCACCACCACCGGTCATAGAACCACCAGGATTAACAATATCTCCTTCTAAAGTTACAATGCGTGTTTTATATTGGATAGCTCTTGCCAGTTCATTAGCATGTTTCAAATTGTCTACGATAATAGTAGTACCTATTAAATTTTCAACTACAGCTTGATATTGTGAATTAACTTTAATCGCATCTGAAGCTACATTGATAAATCCATTTGTATTTTCAGCGATGTGCCTAATATTATTAGATAATTGTCTCGATTTTATAACATTTAATGGTAAGAATGTGGCTCTACCAAGACCCTTTTGCTTTAAAAATTGTATTGCCTGGCGTCCATCTTTTTCACTATCAA
Source organism: Staphylococcus sp. HMSC062A01 (assembly GCF_001836805.1). Classification (NCBI taxonomy): domain Bacteria; kingdom Bacillati; phylum Bacillota; class Bacilli; order Caryophanales; family Staphylococcaceae; genus Staphylococcus; species Staphylococcus sp. HMSC062A01. The sequence goes on along the minus strand of NZ_KV830603.1, from coordinate 9,404 downwards.
CTATGATATGTTGTAATGAAGCACCTAATGCGGTCTCAATCGCTTGAGTCAATTCAGATGGCACATTTATCACTTCTGCAACAGCACCATGAATACCTTGTAGGTTATCATTTTTAGCTTTTAACACATGTTTAACACCATTAAAGAAATAAGTATAATCCTCTTCTTGAGTTTCTAAACTCTCTATTCTAGCTCTCATTTTATCAGTGTATCGATAAGCCTGATAAAGTTTATCTTCATATTCAGTTTGAGTTTGTTTAGCTTTTGATAACTGCTGTTCTAGTTGACTTATTTGAGTCTCAATATCGCTCAATTGTTTAACAGTAGCTTGATGGTTGCGTTCTGTATTAGAAATTTCACTTTGCAACGCTTTAAGTTGATTGAAAGCTTCAACCAAGCGAGAATCTAAGCGTGATTTTTTCGCTTCATTCTCTTTAATCGTATGCTCTAAAAAGCGAATGTCATTATTTACATCTGATTGTTCAGACATTAATTCATAGTATTCATTTTTGATTGATTCCAATTTTTCGTCATGTTGTTCATCAGAAACATACAGTTGTGATTCTAATTGATGAATACTATTATTCAACTCTTTTTGTTTTTCTTTTAAAGCAGTAATTTGTTGAGTAATATCAGCTTTTTCATTATGAGCATTTTTTAATTCTTGATGTAAATTATCTAACTCTTCTTCAAAACGAGCATTCGTTTCTGATTGATTTCGTTTTCTTTCTTCTAAAACATTCAATCGACCTGTGAACTTTTCATATTCTTCAGTAGCTTTGATTAAATTATAGTTTAATTGTTCAATGTCATTATCAATTTGTTGACGTTGAGACTTTTGCTTTTGAATATATTTATTAATCTGAGCTTGTTTTGCTTCTTTATCCGCTTGTTGGCTTTTTAAATCATTTAATTTTTGATCCAGTTGACGATTATCCTCTGAATATTGGTCGATATCATTTACAGTAACAATAACATCACTTTGTTTCATCTCTTCAGACAATTTTAAATACTCTTTTGCAATTGATGCTTCAGCTTTTAATGGTTCAACGCGTCCTTCTAAATCATATAAAATATCTTCTACGCGCGTAAGATTATCTTCAGTGTGGTCTAACTTTTGTAATGATTCAGCTTTTCGCTTCTTATATTTTAATACACCAGCTGATTCTTCAAGTATTTGTCGTCTATCAATAGGTTTAGCATTTAAAATTTCATCTACTCTACCTTGAGATATAATACTAAATGCTTCTTTTCCTAAACCAGAATCCAGGAATAGTTCAGTGATATCCCTTAAACGCGCTTTATCATTATTAAGATAGTATTCGCTCTCACCACTACGGTATAAACGACGTGTCACGACGATATCATCTGAATCAACTTGTAACTTTCTAGCTTTATTGTCAAGTTTCAATTGTACTTCTGCATAATTCTGAGCGTTTCGATGTTCTGCTCCTGAAAAAATAATATCTTCCATTTTAGAGCCACGTAATGATTTGGCGGACTGTTCACCTAATACCCATTTAATGGCATCAGTGATATTACTTTTTCCGCTACCATTAGGCCCAACAATTGCAGTTACACCCTTGTCAAATTGAACATCTGTGTGATCTGCAAATGATTTAAAACCTATGGCATCAATTGATTTTAAATACACCATACTATTCTCCTTGTTAATCATTCCACTCATTCTAGTTGAGAGGAGGACAATATTTTACCGTTTAATGGTTTTCTTTAATATATGTTAAAGATTATTATTGCTTTTTAATTTTGAATAAGCGCTCTCTGCCGCTTTTTGTTCTGATTCTTTTTTAGTTTTACCTTGACCTGTTGCTACTGCTTCATTCTCTAAAATGACTTCCGACGTAAACAATCGATGATGCGCTGGACCTTCTTCTTTAATTAAACGATAAGTCACATCTCCACGATTTTGACTATGAACATACTCTTGAAATTGTGTTTTAAAATCAACAACACCAACCAATTCATCATCCTCAACATATGGAAAAATCACTTTCTCAGCAAATTGCCAAACTACATCTAATCCTTGATCAAGATATAAAGCCCCGACAAAAGCTTCAAAGGCATCGGACACTAATGAAGGGCGTGTTCTCCCACCCGTTTTTTCTTCACCTTTACCTAATAAGATAAGTTGATTTAACTCGATTTTGTTAGCAAATATTACAAGTGAGGGCTCACATACAATTGTTGCACGCATTTTTGTTAAATTACCTTCTGGTAGATCCGGATGTTTATCAAAAAGGTAGCGTGATACCGTCAATTCTAATACCGCATCGCCTAAAAATTCGAGTCGCTCATTATGCGCCAAACGGTCCATATTAAAGTCATTGATAAAACTTGAATGAGAAAAAGCTTGTTGATACAAGTCAATATTTGAATATGTAAATCCCAACTCATTCATTTTCTTCGCAAACTGTTGTTGAAAGTCATTAACCATTTCTATTTTTTTTGGATTTGTCACATTAGAACCTCCCATATGTTTATTCTTTGTTTGATTCTTAAGAAAAAAATCTGAGCCATCTTGTAGACGACTCAGATGTAAGTTTTTATTTTTCAAGACTATTGATGTATTTAACTGCATCACCAACAGTATTGATTTTTTCAGCTTCTTCATCAGGAATTTCAGTACCAAATTCATCTTCTAATTCCATCACTAATTCAGCGATATCAAGTGAGTCAGCGCCTAAATCATCTTTGAAAGATGCGTCTTCAGTTACTTTATCAGCATCTACACCTAAACGGTCAACGATGATATCTTTTACTTTATCGAAGTTTTCCACGTCGATTCACCTCCTTTAAAAGTGTCTATCCATAGACTACTTTATTTTCCCATTTTAATGGGTAAAATACAAGCATTTCTTAAACACTGATAATAAAATTCAAGTACTTCATTTACATGTACATGCCACCATTGACATGGATTGTTTGGCCAGTAATATATTTCGCTCTATCAGATGCTAAAAATGCTACTGTATTCGCTATATCTGTATCTTCACCAAATCGAGATAGTGGTATTTGTTCCAACATTTGTGATTTTAAATCATCACTCAGTGCGTCTGTCATATCCGAAACAATGAAACCAGGTGCTACCGCATTGACTGTAATACCACGTGATGCAAGTTCACGTGCGCTTGATTTCGTTAAACCTTCTATACCTGCTTTAGTAGCAACATAGTTAGCTTGTCCTGGATTACCCATGGCACCTACAATACTTGATAAGTTAATGATTGCACCACCACGTTGACGAAGCATTTGAGGTGTAGCTTTTTGAATGCAATTAAATGTACCTTTAAGGTTAGTATTGATAACATCATCCCATTCATGTTCTTTCATGCGCATTAATAAGTTATCACGAGTGATACCAGCGTTATTCACAAGTACATCTAACGAACCAAATTGACTAACGACTTCTTTAATCATAGCTTTAACTTCGTCGCCTTCAGCTACATTTGCTTGAATCGCAAAACTTTCAACACCTTTAGCTTTAATTTCAGAAACAACTGCTTCAGCTTTTTCTTTATTACCTGCATAGTTTACGGCTACATTGAAACCATCTTCAGCCAATTGTAATGCGATACTACGACCTATACCTCTTGAAGCACCAGTCACTAATGCATTTTTATTCGTCATGATTATTCCATCCTTTCACATCTTCTAATGTTTGAATTGATGTCAATTTAACATCGCGATTTATTTTCTTAATTAAACCAGATAAGACCTTACCAGGACCAATTTCTATAAAATGATCTACACCTTGAGCAATTAACCATTCTGCTGAATCGATAAATTCAACGGGTGAATATAATTGCTTAATCATATTAGACTTAATTGTTGTTGCATCAGTTTCACCTTGTGCATTAACATTTTGAACTATCGGGAACGATGCATCATGCCACTCGAATTGATTAATGAAAGACTCAAAGTCTTTTTCAATCACTTGCATCATTGAAGAATGGAAAGGTCCAGAAACCGCTAAAGGTAAGACGCGTTTAGCACCTAACGATTTACCTTCTTCAACAAATTTATCAATAAGTGATTTGTGACCTGACACTACAATTTGACCTGGACAATTAATGTTTGCTGGTTCGACCAATTCATCATTTGTAGATAATTCTTTACAAATTCGGTCTACTTCTTCATAACTCAAACCTAATACTGCTGCCATACTACCAACACCATTTGGAAAAGCTTGAGCCATTAATTGACCACGTTTGCGAACAATCTTAACTGCATCCTCAAATTTTAATACTCCCGCAGCAACTAAACTAGAATATTCACCTAAGCTGTGTCCCATAGTATAATCAGCATTAATATTATCTAATGCACTATATAACGCTATACTATGCGTCAATAAAGCTGGTTGTGTATGTTCAGTTTCACCTAGTTTGTTCTCATTATCTGTAAACATCGTTTCCAATAAATCAAAGTCCATTGCTTCTTGAGCTGAATTTAGAATATTTGTCGCTTTCTTATCCTCATTAAACAAATCACTTGCCATGCCAACTTTTTGTGCACCTTGACCTGGGAAAATAATTGCTACTTTACTCATCCTTACCACCTACCGTCTCTCTCATAATATCGACAATCTTTTCATCGCCAGCAATTTTAGCTTGTCGAATCGCAGAATAAAACGCGCGAGCATTAGATCCACCATGCGCTTTAACAACCGTTCCGTCAAGACCTAATAATACTGATCCACCGTATTCTGCATAATCCATCTTCTTAGTAAAAGTGTCTAAGTCTTTTTTTAATACTAAAGCTGCTAGTTTGTTTTTTAAACTTCCTAAAAATGTTTCTTTCAACATTTTACCTATTGATTTTGCAGTACCTTCGATATTTTTAAGTACCATGTTACCCGTATATCCATCAGTTACCACTACATCAGTATTACCTTCCATTAACGTTTTAGCTTCAATATTACCATCAAAGTTAAAGCTTTGATCGTCTTTAAGTAGTTGGTAAGACTTCTTAGTCAATGTATTACCTTTAGCTGGTTCTGTACCGATATTTAATAATGATACTTTAGGATTTTGAATGCCACGTATTTTTTTAGCATAAATATTACCAAGTTGTGCATATTGCAATAAATGTTCAGGTTTCGCATCTGCATTGGCACCCACATCTAAAAATACAAATCCTTTTCCATCAATTGTTGGTAAAGTGACTACAAGTGCTGGTCTTGCCACACCTTTAATACGACCAACAATGAATAAACCTGCTGACATAAGCGCACCGGTATTACCTGCAGACACACATCCATCCGCTTCACCATTTTTCACTGCTTCTGCCATTCTTACCATTGAACTGTCTTTCTTACGTTTAATAGCTCTTACAGGTTCGTCTTCCATTTCTATTTTCTCATAACAATGTCTAAATTCTATACGTTCATGATTGAGTGTGTATTGATTTTTATCACCAAATAAAATAATCTCTAAATCTTTAAAATCATTAACTGCTTTCTCAACAGCTTCTAAGACGATACCGGGTGCGTCATCTCCACCCATCATATCAATAGCAATTTTAACCATGTCATTCATCCTCGCTTATATAAAACATTTTAAACGTTCCTTTAAACACTATTGTGTCTCTTACGTATGAGTTTACTTCTATAACAAAATGGTGCGAAGTTTTATTTACAACGTGTGCTTCTGCCCTTACTGTATCATTAAGTTTAACTTTCTCAATGAATGCTACATTACTTTCCTGTGTTAACACTGTTGATTTATGTATTAAAGCTACACAAAGCGAATTTGCCTGAGCAAATAACACATGACCTCGTGCTATCTGAGTCTTCGTAAAAACGGATTCTTCAGTAATTTCAATGAGGGATTGAGCGGATATATTTGGTTCAACTTGAATTAAATCTCCAACCACTTCATTTGCCTCTAGAGCACGAATTTGTTCATAATTTTGCTCAGCTACTAATTTAATACGCTTTCGTAGTTCTGGAATACTTAGGTTTGTTCTATCTAACCGTATGGTTTGAATACTAACTTCAAACTGTTCACATAATTCACTATCCGTAATAAAGGGATTTAATTCAATTGCTTTTTGAATCGCCTGACGACGTTTTGCTTTTTTCAATTTCAATTAAATCCCTCCTTAAAAGTGAAATTAGTACCAAGTCTTAAACATTCCTCACATATCATAACACTTTCCGTTTGATAAGCTCAACAAATATCATAGTGCTATATTTTATTTTTTGACAGTAGTGACTTTTAAGCATCAATCAAAACTCATATGTAGCAAGTTCTGATTAATGAATTCACGTAAGTGCTGATATGTTTCTGTAAAAAATTCACCTGATTGTATCAACTCTGCCGCCTCGTCTCGAGCTACTTCAAGCATTCGATAATCTTCAACAATGTTCGCTACCATAAATTCAGGCAAACCACTTTGTTTAACTCCAAAGAAGTCACCAGGACCACGCATTTCTAAATCACGCTCACTCAATTCAAAACCGTCCGTTGTTTGCGTCATATTAGTCATGCGTTCTATGCCATTTTCTGTCTTGGGAGATGCGATAAGGACACAGTAACTTTGGTGTTCACTACGTCCTACACGACCTCTTAATTGATGCAACGTTGATAAACCAAAGCGGTCTGCATCATATATCATCATAAATGTCGCGTTTGGTACATTGACGCCAACTTCAACTACAGTTGTTGAAACTAGTATATCTATATCATGTTGACTGAATCGCATCATAACCTCATCTTTTTCTTCAGCTGACATTTTACCATGTAATAACCCTACTTTTTCCTCTCCATAATGTAGTTTAAGTGATTCATACAACTCGACTACATTTTGCACATCTTCAAGATGCTCTGAACTCTCAATCAACGGACATATTACATAGGCTTGACGTCCTTTCTTAAGTTCAGACGTCATTTGTGATAGCACTTGCTCATATTGTTCATGCTTTGACCAATTTGTAATAATTGGCTTGCGTCCTTTAGGTAGTTGCTTAATTGATGACACATCCATTTCACCAAATACAGATATAGCAAGTGTTCTAGGAATTGGTGTTGCTGTCATAAAGAGTACATTCGTCATCGCACCCTTTTCTCTTAAAAGTTGACGTTGATTGACTCCGAAACGATGTTGTTCATCTGTTATGACAAGTCCTACATTTTGAAATGTTACATCATCTTGAATAAGCGCATGTGTACCTATTAAACAATCAATAGTACCATTTTCTAATTGCTCTAATAGAACTTTTCTTTTTTTACCTTTAACAGAACCTGTCAGCAATGCTACATTCATGTACTCACCGAACAGTTTAATTAAACTATTTGCATGTTGTTCAGCTAAAATTTCCGTAGGGACCATTAATGCTGATTGATAGCCCGCTGTTTTCAACGCATACATACATATTGCTGCAACAACTGTTTTACCTGACCCTACATCACCTTGTAGTAATCGGTGCATACGTATCGGCGCTTTTAAATCTCTAAAGATTTCATTCACACTCTTTTTTTGTGCATCAGTTAATTCAAAAGGTAAAGTTTCTATAAAATCTTTCACTTTTTGAATATCGTAATTTATCTCAATAGCTTCGTCAGATGACTTTTCTAAACGATTTAACCACTGCATTCTTAATTCAAACATAAATAACTCAGTAAAGGCATATGTTCTTCTAGCACGTAATAAGTCCTGTCGATCCTTGGGACGATGTAAGGCATATAGTGTATCCTCTAAAGATTCTAATTTATATTTCTGTTTAAGTTCTTCTGTAAGCCATTCATGGATTGTAACATCATCTAAAGTTTGATAAATCATATCTCGCATTTGTTTTTGTTTAATGCCCTCTTTAATACGATAAATAGGTTCTAACTTAATTTCATTTGTATCTTGAGATTTTTCATTAAAAAACATCCTGTTCCCATTTATTTCTTGTTTTGCACGATTCCATTTTCCTTTAACAGTTACCGTCCCATGAAGTTCAATTTTCTTTTTCAAGTATGGTTGATTAAAGAAGATACACTTGACCGCGATGTTATCTACCATCAAGTGTACTGTTAACTTTGATTTATTTCTGCCGAAAAATGCGACAGTTGGCATCGAATAAACTTCTCCGACAATTGTGACTGTAGATTGATCTTCAGCCATATTTAAATCTATAACTGTATTATCTTCGTAACGAGTCGGTAGATAGAGTACTAAGTCTTCAACCGTGTTAATATTCAGTTCTTGCAATAAAGCAATTCTTTTTGGTCCTAGTCCTTTGATACTTTGAAGCGGATACGGACTTTCTATTAAATTGACTTTAGTCATAACTTCTCACCTAGTATTTGTAATATTAATCTTTATTTTATCATGATTAGGCTGATTAATTGATTGTTACGCCTTTTGCACTATAAAAAAGGTACGAAACAATATTCATTACGAATTCATTGTTTCGCACCCTAATTCACTATATGATTAATGTTTATCTTTCACATGCCCATCCATCTTTATCACGGTCTAACTTAGATTGATAAGCAGGATGTCCTTTTTTAACTCCATTGGGATATTTCTTTCTCATCAAAGTACAATTTTTATAATATTCTTTAGATTGCTTTTTTGTTGTTTTTGAAGGCGAGGTCTTTGGTGTTGTTGGCTTCACAGTAGAGTTGGCAGTAGATGTCTGACCTGTCTTGGTTTTAGAGTTCGATGTTGTCGTACTCCTAATATTTAACTTTTCAGCTTGAGCTTTCGATTGACTCACCTTCAACATCTGTTCGAACGTATTATTAGGTGGATAAATGTATGTTACTCGTGCTAATCCTTGTCTTACAACGGCTTCGTTAACCATTCTACCATCAGCATAAACATACGCTAAATAACGACCATATTTATCTGTGCGTTGCCCTCTATCAAACTGCACTTGAATAGTACGAGCATTCGCTAACATATTTGTCGTGAAACGACTAGCTTCTGGACCATATTTTTGAACAGGTTTACGTGGATCTTTAGTTTCAGGTGTATCGATAAGCAACAATCTAAAAGTCGATTTCTTCCCTTTGTAAAGTAGTTGAACAGTATCTCCGTCAATACCCTTCACAAATTTAACTTTCTCTTTCGTTAATACATTACTTTGCGCATTAACAATGTGCTGTGGCATTACTACTAATAATGAGGTAAACGCTATTAAAATCGACAAACTTGCAATGGCAACCTTCTTTTTAAAAAGAAGTAACATAAGACTAATAACAAGACAAATAAATACTAAATATAAATCCCCCATAAGTATTCTCCTAATATTTAATATACATATTTTTTATACTAAACATCATAAAAAATACTATTAAAATTTTAATATTTTTATCACTTAAATCATTTATAAGAAAATGAAAGTTTAGCTCCATATAAAAAAGGCTCTACGTCAAATCGGACTGATGAGT